>JBAYUX010000005.1:0-40834 GCA_041674865.1 Candidatus Altimarinota bacterium | reverse complement strand
TCTGTATTTTCTGGGTATGCCTTTTTTACCGCATCTTTAAGGACTTTTTTGAGCTGATCACTGAGGAGTCCGGTGAGATTTGGTTTGGTCGGTTCAGATTTTCGTGTGAACTTTTTCGTGAGCATTTCGATGAGAGATGCTTCTGTTTTTGTTGGAGGTGGAAGTTCTTTCTCTTCTTTTGGGGCTGGCAATTCTTTTTCAACTGCTGGTGCCGGAAGCTCTACCTCTGGCTCCGGTGGAGGAAGCATTTTTTCTGCTTCTGGAGCTGGTAATTCAGCCTCTGGAGTTGGCACTGGAAGCTCCTTCTCTTCTGTCGGTTGAGGTAATTCTTTTTCTATCTCTGGCGCTGATAATTTCTTTTCTCCCTTCGCAGACATCGACATTCCGCTCTCGCCTTTTTTGCCGGCGATGGATGCTTGTCGCATTTTTTCGAAGTTGTCGAGAAGTTTTTGGTGGAAGGCGAGACGTCGTGGATCTGGCTTGTAGTCCGCATCATTGAGGCCTGTCTTCCCAGTAATTCCGAGATCAATTTCCGTAATAGTTTCACCGATAACCGCCATTTCTACTGTTCCGCCGCAATAGCTTTTTACGGTTCGTTCAATTTCTTTGAGCATGCTTTTCATCTTCTCAAGAGAAATATCGCCGATAGTTTCAATCATCCATGCAGCGTTTTTTGTGTCGGTTGTAAGAGAAGTTCTCTGTGAAATATGTTTCGCCCACTGTCGTGCGAGAGCGCCTGCGCGATCACGATAGACAACTTCGTTTGGGCTCGCATGTTCAAGTTTAATCGTCGAACGTGGTCGGAACGGCTCACTTCCGGTTGCGTGTGTGAGCTCAATATCTCCACAAATTTCATCAAGATCGAAACAGACAATAGGCACCTCGCTTCGAATCGAGTAGAGGAGTGCGAGGTCTTCGAGTGAGTTTCCGAAGCTCAAATAGTCGTTTTCTTGAACGGCCTGAAGAAGGTGAGCGATGTGTGGATCTTTATCAATAACCTTCCAGAGTTGGACGGAGTCGTGTGATTCTATTGGATTTTTCTGAAGCTCCTTCTGCTTTGAGGCGATTGCGCCACGAATCAGACTCGGAATGACTGAGTTATTTCGACTGTTGTTCGCGTTTTTGACGACCACGATGCCGAGAAGAAGGCGAGGGACCTCTTGCGAAATGGCTGGGGCGATTCTTAGCTTCATAAAGGAATCAGTACAGGTAGCTACGAAGTTGACCGCTTTGGCGGCCCAATTGGCTTTACTGTATCAGATGAAGAGGCTTTGTACAAACGTGGTACATGTGTCTTAGTAATACTTACTCTTGAGTTGTTGACACTTTGGGTTATTTTTGCTATAATGATATGAAAAGTTTTGAAAGGAACTTTCCAAAAAAATATAAACAATTAAAACAAAAACGTATGACTCGATCATTCAAGGTTCTCTTCAGTTCTGTACTCGGCGCTGCAATGCTCGTCAGCGTATCAAGTATTGCACTTGCTGCCGTCACCGTAAAAGATGCTGTGGCTCCAAGTGATGTCGACAAGCTCACTGCAATGTCTGGTGATGCTTCTGTGGCATTGAGCTGGCCGGCTGCGACGGATAATGTCGCTGTCAAAGGCTACAATGTTTATTTCGGTAACGACGAGGTCACGAGCGATAATACTGCGAAGTATTCGAACTCTGTTGATGTCGGAAATGTTACGAAGTACACGGTGAAGAAACTCCAAAATGGAAAGAAATATTTCTTTGCGGTCACAGCATACGATGCTGCGAAGAATGAAAGTGAAAGTTACAGCCCATACGCTGGTGCGGTTCCGATGAGTGGAGTCGTGGCGGATGCCGGCGCGGGAATTTTTGGGAAAACAAGTTCGACTGTTGTCGCGGCCAACGGAGTAGGTGGTCCAGACGTTACAGCTCCAACTGTTGCAAAGGCTTTTGCTCTCAATAAAAATCAGGTTCGTGTTACTTTCTCAGAAGTCGTAAAACTTCCTACTCAGGATGCTGATAAGTCTTTTACTGTTCAGGATAACTACACATACGAAAACTTGAAGGTAAAGAGCGTTACTCTCGACGCAGAAGATAAAACAGGTATGTCATTCATTCTTGAAACTGATGAGCAGAATCCAGGAAGTGAGTATATCGCTACTGCAGGAATCCAAATCGAAGATATTGCCGGTAACCCTATTAATAGCGGAACTTCTGATACGGCTACATTTACAGGAAGCCCTATCAGTAAAGAAGATTATATTAAGCTTCACCCAGCCGCTCCAGCTCCTGCTGTAGATACCAAAAAAGATGCAGCTGTTACAAAAGGTGAAGACAAACTCGTTGCGAGCGCAGATGCAGCAACCCCAAAGGATGGAGATCTTATCATTAAAGACGTGAAAGTTGAAAACGATACAACTATCAAGGTAAGTCTTTCAAAGGCTTCTGTGTTTAGCATCGATCCTTCTGCGAATTTTGTTCTTACCAAGAAAGGTGATGATAAAAATCCTCTTGAGTTGAGCGGAGTATTTATCGACGATAACAAGATGGATGTTTTGGTTACTACAACTCTTGAACCTGGTGTTGAATATACACTTACTGCAAAGGATATTGTTGATGCCGATGGCAAGGGCATGGTCGAAGGGAAAAATACTTTTGATTTCAAGAATGGTGATGCCCTCGTTCCAGTTTCCGATACAACCCCACCTGAAGAAGTCACTAATCTCGTTGTTAGCGCCTTAAAGAATCTCGGTGCGAAGTTGAAGTGGACAGGCAGCAAAAACTCAGCGGGCGACCTTTTGAACTATGTTGTTTACCACAGCACTGATGACAAAACATATGGCGCGCTCAAGACACTTGCAAAGGAAAATACCGCTTTCGAAGCGTCAACACTTACTCCTGGTGTGAACTATTTTAAGATCACATCAAAGGATGCTAATGGTAATGAAAGTAAGGGTAAGACTGTGAAGATTAAGATTGTTGAAACCGGTCCTGAAATAGGACTTATTGCCATCGCTTCTGTCGGACTCGGACGACTATTCGGCAAAAAGAAGAAGGCAAAGGTTGCGAAGAAGTAAGGAGTTGATTTGAGGCTGTATAATTCAAAAAATTTAAAGGATCCTAGAGATAGGATCCTTTTTTGAACTGGGATTTTGAGCTGAAGCCCTGAGGGGTTCTGATGGACCTTGCGGGGCTGCACCTTCTTAAAACCTCAATCGACAGGAGTTATTCCAGCTGGAATAACATTGGAATACCTGTGGAATAACTTCTGCCAAAATGACTTTTAAGGCATGGCAACCGTAACCAAGACATAGTAACTTGGAAGCTTGTTACTATTTTTTCAAAAAAATTTCATAAAAATGTTAGGAAAATTTTAAAAATTAGTAAGGTCGGGCAGGTATGATCACCTCATGCGGAAATTTTTGTGTTGGTCATTGTTACGGTGGTGGATGCTGGGCTTGTGCGTGTGCACACTCATTGGCTTGCTCGTCTTGGGCTCGCTTCCGGATGGGCGTCTACATGCCTATTTTCTCGATGTTGGTCAGGGCGATGCGATGCTTTTACGACTCCCGCATGGCGGGACAGTTTTGATTGATGGCGGCCCGGGTTCAAATGTTGTAGAGCCACTTCGTCGTGCGATGGGATGGATGTCGAGAGAAATCGATCTCGTGGTCGTGACACACTTTGACAAAGATCACTGCGAAGGACTTCTAAAAGTTTTCGAAGATTATCGGGTGGGACATGTTTTGATTACGGGCGTGGAGCAGAAAACGGAGTTACAAAAAAATATTATTACTATGATCGCTGCGAAAAAAATTCCCGTGTGGATTGCGTCGAGCGATTCGGATTTTGTATTGGATGATGATACTAATTCTGGAGGCGATGCGCCTGGCACTGGCAGTGTGATTATGGATGTCCTATCGCCATTTAATTCACTGGCCGGAAAGTATTATAAAGATGCAAATGACACGTCGATTGTGACGAGAATTTTGGTGGGAAATTCTACAAATGAGTTACGTAATGCGAGTGGAATTTTGCAGGTTCGGTCGGCGATTTTGACGACTGGTGATGCGGGATTTGAGATTGAGAAAAAGATGGTCGCCAAATACGGAAACTTACTCCATGCGGAGATCCTGAAGGTGGGTCATCATGGAAGTCAGTACAGTTCGAGTGAAGATTTCCTCGCGCGAGTACGCGCTCGGTTGGCCGTCATTTCTGTTGGTGCGAAAAATACCTATCATCATCCTGGACCGGATGCGATGAAGAGGCTCGAGAACATGATAGAGGCGGTGCAAAACGGAAAAAATCCTGACTCGTCTAGCGGAATTCTACGCACGGACAAGATGGGGACGATTGAAAAAGTCTTTTAGATTTTTTAGATATCCACCTTCTGGATGTCCGCGCCAAGGGCGCGGAGTTTTTCGTCGAGCCGCTCGTAGCCGCGGTCGATGTATTTGATTTCGGAGATGATGGTTTCGCCTTGAGCGGCGAGAGCGGCGAGTACCATAGTAGCACCGGCGCGAATATCACAGCTAACAACCGGCTTTCCTTTGAGCTTGGTTGGGCCGATAATAAGTGCTTCATGTGGATTCAAAAGCTCGATATGAGCGCCCATTTTTTCTAACTCGAATAAGTAGTTGAGTCGTCCTTCGAAGAGCGTTTCAAAAATTCTGCTTACGCCATTTCCGAGAGCGAGCAGTGCACCAAATGGAGCCTGTAAGTCTGTTGGGAAACTTGGATAGACGGCGGTTCGTAACATTTTTACCGGACGAATTTTCTTCGCCGGTTTGATGTGAATGGAATCTTTTCCGAGTACGAATGGAATTCCCGCCTCTTCAAACTTCTGCCAGAAGCTGTCGAGATAGTCCATCTGTAAGCCATGGATTTTCACATCACCTTTTGTGACAGCAGCAGCAAGCGCATACGTTCCTGCCTCGAGATAGTCACCACATACGGCGTACTTTGTTCCCTTTAATTTCTTTACACCGTGAACCGTGAGATTGTGCGTTCCAACACCTTCGATCTTGCAGCCCATCTTTTTTAAGAAGTGGCAAAGATCTTGAACGTGTGGCTCTGCGGCGGCGAGACGAATCTGTGTTTCGCCTGGAGTGATTGCTGCGAGCATGATGGCGTTTTCTGTTGCTGTGACACTCATTTCTGGAAGGACCATGATTCCAGCCATTGGCTTTTTCCAGACAACATTGAGGTTTTTTTCGTCTTCGAGAACGTCTGCGCCCATCTTTCGCAAGACAAAAGAGTGTGTATCGAGCGGACGTTTTCCGAGAACGCATCCACCTGGATAGGTCATATTAAATTTTCCATTTCGCATCAGAAGCATCGGTGCGAGCAAAATTGATGCACGCATTTTTTCAATGAGCTCTTTTGGTGGCTCCTTGTATTTGAAATTCTTTGGATTGAGTGTGAGTGTGTGGTTTTCAAAAGTACACTCGATATTAAATTCCTTGAGAATGGTGATAATCGAGTAGACATCGTTAATCTCGGGGACGTTTGTGAGAATCGTGATTTCGTCGGTCAAAAGTGCGGCGCCGATAATCGGAAGGGCTGCATTCTTTGAGCCACTTACCGTTACCTCACCTTTCAGAACCTTGCCGCCACGAATGAGAAATTTTTGCATCGGAAGTTAGTATACTCGAGAGTTTACAGGAGTTCTAGTATTCCGAGTATTGGCTTCGGATGGCTGTATTTTTTTGATCAGTCTTGATTATTAAAGCTGGATGTGATAAAAAATGTCGTGTACAGTTAGTTTACTAAATAGTGCTTTTATGTTATAATTATTTAGTAAATATAACAAAAATATATTATGGGCGGACGCGGACCGGGATCGGCAGCAGAACAATTTCCATTACTCCATGCAGTTGAAGCTGATAACTCTAAGGAACAGGCAGCAACTCCTGAACAGAGAATTGCCGCAGTAGTTGATAAGATGGAACAGATCATTCCTCGAATTCAGGTTGATCAAGGCGTTACTGATAAGCAGGTTGGCACAAAAATTGTTCGTATTGCGCGTTCTGCTATTCCAGAAGATCCTAGATCAGAAAAACTAACAATTGTTGTGAGAAGCAGAGGACGTAAACCAACCTTTACTATCGAGGCTGAGCTAAGAGATGGTACTGATGTAAAAGTTTTGCGCGCATACCACATGTCCAATACTGAGTTTATCAATCCCAAGAATCCTAGAATCACGAGAACGGACACTCCTCACGTGATTTTTACTGCACATGAGCTCAGGCCGGATCAGCATGATGGAGTTGATGCATGCTATATGGAAAATGCATTCGGTATATTAAAATATTGTGCTGAAGATTATCCTTTTGTTCATCCGGACAGAATTGCGAGGGCCACTGGTCCTGATGGTGTCAATTAACGGTATTGAAGCGCTTCTGATATATGATGAGTTTTGATCGTGTCGTGATCTGTGACAAGATCCATGTCTGCGATAGTGCGGGCTACTTTGATGATTCGATGAATGGCGCGGGCAGAGAGGTTGAGTTTTTCGGCGGCGGCTGTGAGGACTTTTTGTGCGGTGGATTCGAGGATGCAGTAGTCGAAAAGTTCCTTGATTGTGAGATCTGAGTTGGTGAAAATTGGAGTAGGAGTGATTGAGGTGGAAGTGTAGCGCGCGAGCTGGCGAGCGCGCGCATGAAGCACTTGCTTGAAAAATTCCGATGGGATGAGTGATGTTTGTGATGTTGATTGCATCTCTATGATGTCTTTTTTATTTGATGATTCCATCGAAACTTTCAGATCAATACGGTCGAGAATTGGGCCGGAAATTTTTCTTTCATGTGCTTTCAGAACGGCTACTGTGCATTGGCATAGTGTCTTTTTGTCTCCGTGAAATCCGCATGGACATGGATTCGTAGTCGCAAATATGAGAAATTTACATGGATATGTTATCGATCCGGATGCGCGAGTAAGAGTAATAAATCCGTTTTCGATTGGCTGACGAAGTGACTCAATTCTGTCTCGTGGAAATTCTGAAATTTCATCAAGAACGAGCACGCCACGATGTGCGAGCGATATTTCTCCAGGGAGAAGTTCTGCCGTACCTCCGATAATAGCAGCAAGAGATGCGGTGTGATGAATTTCGCGAACAGGGCGAGGTTTTTGAAGAATCGTATATTCGTCAAAAAGATTTATGCCACGCAGAGAATACATTGATGCAACTTCGAGAAATTCTTCGTGTGTGAGCGGCGGCAGGAGTTTCGAAATAGCATGTGCGAGAAGGCTCTTCCCGATTCCTGGCGGGCCAGAAAGAAGAATGTTGTGATGTCCTGCCGCCGCGATCGCAATCGCGCGCTTCGCGCGCTCCTGCCCAATAATTCCCATAAATGGATCAGTGTAAGCCCTCGCCATAACTGAATCTGCAATTGAGTATTCTGATCCTAAAAAATATTCCACCTTTTCGAGCTCCAGCTTTCCCTGTAAAAAATTCACTAACTCTCTTAAAGTTTTCACCACGCGAATATCTAATCCTTCGATAACTCGTGCCTCATTTTTATTTTCGTACGGAATAATGACCGACTTCACCCCATACTTCTTTGCAAATAAAAGCAGTGGCAAGATGCCTTGCACTCCGCGAACTTCGCCATTCAAAGAAAGGGCTCCAAGCAGTGCCACATTTTCCAACAACCTCATTGGAACTTGCTGCGAGGCGGCCAGAAGCCCAACCGCCATAGCAAGATCAAATGCCGGTCCATGTTTTCGAACATCTGCGGGCACGAGACTCATCGTTTTGCGATTGGGCGGAAAGGTCATTCCACTATTTTTGATCGCCGAACGAACTCGTTCACGTGCTTCTAGTACCGCAGTATCAGCGAGACCAACGATGGTAAACGATGGAAGGCCAGCGGAAATATCAACTTCCACCTGGATCATTCTTCCCTCAAGTCCATAATTACTGATTGTAGAAACTGTAACCGGCATGAGTCGATTGTACGTTTCCGACCTTACCAATTTCTAAACTTTTCCTAACATTTCGTTAAAAAAATTCTGACAAAATGCGAAGATCATCTATCAATACTCCACCGCGTAATTCGCTTTTTTCCCGATCACGACGAGACGACCGCCATTTGTGCCTTTTGCATCATTTACGATTTGTTCAATCGAATCTTCCAAAGGAATCCATGCTCGAATTGCATCTTCTTGTTTTATGTTATTCATGTAACTACGTTTCAAAAATGCCGCTAGATTCGTTCCTGATTCACCATTGTGATCTACGTAAAAGAATACATTATCACTTTTCCAAGCAAAGAATTTTTCTGAGTCGAGGGTTGAGTTGAGAGTGATTGTCGTCGTATTTTTTTCACCAATCTTCACAAGATCAACTCGATTTCCTAAAATAACTGCGAGAACTTTTCCGCTTTCTGATGGTACTATCCCGCGAATCGTATCTTTTGTTTCATACACAAGCATTCGTGATTTTTTCTGAACGTCGACTTTGTAGATTGATGAAGAAGCTCTTCCTTTGTCTGAAATCCAAGCGATCGACTGATTTGTATTCGTTTGAATTTTCGGACTTTCAAATGGGCGAGAGAAGTAGGCAATAATCTCGTCGTCAACTTTTGGATCTCCCGATTTTTTTACAATGGCCTGAAGTCCCGCATTTTTGTCGACCTGCAATACAAATGGATTTTCGATTTTTGGCATAACAAATTTTTCGCTCATCACCTGAGCTTTCACAATTTTTTCTAATTCAACATTCAACTCAGTCTTACTTCCCATCGACACATCGACCAATTTTGCGTAATCACTATATCCGTCTTTTTTCACTGCTACACTATGAGAACCTGTCTTTACGCGAAATTCACATGGTGATGATGAACACGTAAATACTGGATCTGTATCAATTTGCGCAGAAAATGGAGCAGTTGTTGTAATGGCGATCGTTCCTTTGTTGAGAAATCCACTCCAAACTCCATATCCTATGCCGAGCACAATGAGTCCTACGAGAACATAGAGTGCGATATTTCGATTTTCCATGAGTGTGAATATTTCAACTTATAAATTAGAACTTACGAAGAGGGAATGTTTTTGTAGTGCGTGATTTTCAGTGGCTTGAGTTTTGGCGAAAGGTAGATGGCGATAATATCGATTTGCCAAGGCGTATAGCCATGCTCATCTATGTAACATTGTATCGTCTTTTTTATTTTATGAAGCTTTTTCCAATTGACAGCTTCTTCGGGGGTGCCGAAGGTTAGGGTGGTTCGGGCCTTTACCTCGCAAAAATAGGTGATGCCGTTTTTGATGGCCACAATATCAATTTCACCATATCGTGAGTGGAAATTTGTCGCCATAATGTCGTAATGTCTATCGACCAAGAACTGTTTGGCAATTTCTTCGCCAACTCGTCCACAGGTTTTTCGGTGTTGGTCGGCCAGAATACTCATTATTCTTTTTGTTATTTGGCTTACTGCTGAGCACCAATGACAGTATCACACCAACATTACAAAATGATTACACAAACCTAACATTTTCTTTAAAAAAAGATGAACTTGTGTCATTCTGTGACCCCGCTTGGTGGTTGATAGTTTTTTGCGACATATAATCTTGCGATCCCATGAGTGCACCATTTGGAAAAATTCCGCCTCATAGCCTCGATGCTGAAAGAAGCATTCTCGGAGCGCTTTTTGTCGATAAGGAAGCCATTATCAAGGTTTCGGATATCCTCACGGCTGACGACTTTTATCACGATATTCACTCGATTCTCTATCGAAGCGTGATGGAGCTTTACGATAAACGTATGCCGATCGATGTCGTCACGCTTTCCAATTACCTCGAGGATCGAAAACTTCTCGATACGATTGGAGGTGTGTCGTTTATTGCTGAACTCTCTACTGAAAACTTCACCTCTTCACATGTCGTGCAATACGCGCTCATTGTGAAAGAAAAATCTATCTTACGAAAGCTTATCAAAGCCGGAGATACCATTATGTCTCTTGGATATAGCGAGACTGCTGCTATTGAAGAGCTCCTCGAAAAGGCTGAGAAAAGCCTCTTTGGGGTGTCACAAACCTTCTTGAAAGATAAGTTCGTTCACGTCCGAGATATTTTGACACAGACATTCGAGAAAATTTCGAACTTACACGATCCAGAAGCAAAACAGAAATACCGAGGTGTGCCCACAGGTTTTACCGATATGGACAATCTCTTGTCTGGATTCCAGCCTTCCGACTTGGTCATTATGGCCGCACGTCCTTCTATGGGTAAGACCGCTCTCGCCTTGAACTTGGCTCAGAATGCGGCAAAGAGGGGATTTGGCGTTGGAGTCGTTTCGTTGGAAATGTCGAAAGAGCAACTTGTTGAACGTATGTTCTGTTCGCTCTTGCAGGTCGACTCCTGGAAGTTACGAACTGGTAAGCTCACTGATGAGGATTTTGCAAGAATTGGTGGTGTTATGGATGAGCTCAACTCGATGAAGATTTTCATCGATGACACGTCTGGTAGTTCGATTGCGGAACTTCGTGCGAAGGCTCGACGTCTTCAGATGGAACATGGCTTGGATATGCTTATCGTCGACTACTTGCAGCTCATGAGTATGGGTGGAAATAATGCGAACCGTGTTCAGGAAATTTCAGAAATTTCGAGAGCCTTGAAGCATCTCGCGCGCGAGCTTCATATTCCGGTTGTCGTTCTGTCACAGCTCTCGCGCGCGGTCGAATCCCGCCCAGTCAAAATTCCACAACTCTCCGATCTCCGTGAATCTGGTGCGATTGAGCAAGATGCCGATGTTGTTATGATGCTCTACCGAGAAGATTATTATGAAGAAGACTCTCAGCGAAAAGGCATGCTCGATGTCTACGTCAAAAAACATCGTAACGGTCCAACTGGAAAGATCGAACTCATGTTCAAGAAAGAACAGATGCGCTTCATCACGGTTGAGAAGTCACGCAAGACGATGGACTACGCGATGGATGATGACTAAGACTTACTTCGACTCTTTCGTTCCAAGTCCTTTACAGACGAGATTCGCTCCACGTCGAACTTCTGCTTGTATCAAGTCCTGATCTGGTCGTGTGTAAGTTTGATTTACAACAGCCCATGGCACATACGTGTCCAAACTTTTTGCTATAGATGTTCGGCAATCTCCACAAATAGCTCCTGGATCAACTGTTCCACCTTTTTCTGTTGCGCTTTTCAAACCTGTTCCAACGCACTTTGCCGTTTCAGCCGTTCCATATTCGGCATATGCCTGCTTTACGCTAGCATCATGATTCATGACACCTTCTACTCCTGCAGCTCCTGCCGTTGCGATAGCGATCGCTGTCATAACGTTTGTACGACTTGGGAGATTGATTGATAGACTTGGCATTGTCCAACGTTTCTTTGGCGCGCTTGGTGGTGGTGGAATTGATGCTGGTTTTGGTGATGATGTTGGTGCTGAAGCCATAATAATGTTGGTTATATGTAGAAAAATTTCACTAAGATCTAATTCTATTACTTTTTTTATATTTGTCAATTTTCCTTGGCCTTATATTGAAAGCTATTTACTCTTTATAGCTTCAGGCCGTATACTATAGCGGCTTTATAACCTACTGAATTGTATGTTTGGATTATTTGGAAAAAAGAAACCGATCGTGGCACAAAAAAATGAAGCTAAAAAGTCAGAAATAAAGCAGGGCTCTCAGGAGCAAAAACAAGAAACTAAGCAGCCACTTGAGTATTTTGACCGACTCAAAAAACTTGAAGAGATGCGTGCCGCTGGTGTTCAGCCATATCCAGAACGATACGAACGTTCACACACTGCTACCGAGGCGCAGGCTCTTGGTGAAAAAGGCATGCGTGAAACTGAGGAGGTGACGAAGGGCGGCGTGGATGGTGCGTCACGGGGTACGGAAATTTCTCTCGCGGGACGAATTATGACCTTCCGATCACATGGAAAATTGAGTTTTGCTCAACTCCAAGATATCTCTGGACGAGTTCAGATCTGTTTCATGAAAGATGTTCTCGGCGAAGAAAAATATAAATTTGCAGCGAAGAAGGTTGATGCCGGAGATTTTCTCGGCGTAAAAGGGGAGCTGTTCCGAACACAACATGGAGAAGTTACACTTCTCGTTCGTGAATATGTTTTGCTCGCAAAATCACTCCAGCCACTTCCAGAAAAATGGCACGGCGTTCAGGATCAAGAGATGAAATATCGATACCGATATTTGGATATGCTTATGAGTCCGGAGACGACTCAACGAATGCTTCTTCGAAGTAAATTTATTCGCACGGTTCGAAAGTATCTCGAGGATAATCAGTTCATCGAAGTTGAAACTCCTATTCTTGCAGCAAAGGCTTCTGGCGCTTTGGCGAAGCCATTTGTCACACATCACAACGCGCTCGATCGAGAGTTCTTTTTGCGCATTGCGCCGGAGACATATTTGAAACGTGCGGTCGTTGGAGGATTTGAACGAGTCTTTGAATTTGCAAAATGTTTCCGAAATGAAGGTATGGATCCTTCTCATTTGCAGGAGTTTACGATGCTTGAGTATTACGCTTCGTATTGGAATTACGAAGACAACATGGACTTCACGGAAAATCTTTTCAAATATTTCATCAAGGAACTTTTTGGAACACTCACAATTCAAGTTGGTGAAAATCAGATCGACTTTGGACAGAAGTGGCCTCGAAAATCCCTTCGTGATCTCATTTTTGAGAAGACGGCTATCGACATCAACACTGAAAAAACTGCTGAAGACCTTCGAAAGGCGATTAAGAAAAATAATATCGTTCTCGAGGACAACGGAAAACTTGGTCGTGGAAATCTCATCGATATTTTGTATAAGAAGACGGTTCGTCCACAACTTATTCAACCAATATTTGTGACATCACATCCGATCGATCTCTCGCCACTCGCACGTCGAAATGATACGAATCCAGATATTACTGATCGTTTCCAGCTCGTCGTAAATTCATGGGAGGTAGTGAATGCCTACTCTGAGCTCGTCGATCCTGTCGATCAGAGACAGCGCTTCGAATACCAGGCTAAGCTCAAGGCCAATGGTGATGAAGAGGCAATGGAGGCTGACTACGATTATGTTTACGCGATGGAACACGGCATGCCACCAATGTCCGGCTGGGGCATGGGTGTCGACCGAATTCTCGCACTTCTCACCAATCAAGAGAATCTCAAAGATGTGATTCTCTTCCCGTTGATGAAGCCGTTAGATGATTAGTCAAATGCCGAGACTGTTCTGAACTTCTCGTTATTTTCTCTTACTTGGCTTTTTACCTAGCTCTTCTTTCTTCGATTCAGTAAAAAGGGAAAGCTTTCTTCCAAGTTCTACACGGTTTGGTTTTTCCTCTTCCGTGGTTGCGCCGTCACTCACCGTAATTGCCAAATAATAATCTGCCGCCTTGTCTAAATCGATACCATCCAAAAGATCTCCGATCTGGTAACGAAAACCTTTCATATAATCTGCAAATGTACGAGCTACTTCTTCGTTTCCTGGATTCGCAGCAGCTTTTACTGCACCGATAAGACGATCTGCGGTTAAGACTTTTTCATCAACATTACTTGCGATCGTTTCGTCATCTTCGTTTGTACTGCTCAATGTCATACTCGTAGCGCTCATCTTGGCGAGAGCATCAAAAACAGACTCGTCGACAACTACATCTTCTTCGTTATCACCTACTTTTACCTGCCTAAATGCTCCACGAATTTTTCTTTCGACGAGTGCGGAAATTTTTCCGACGACAAGATCCATTACTTCGGATCCGAATTCTGGAGTTCTTGATTGGTCAACGCCTGTTGATACTTCGCGTGCAGCTGTAGTCATATAAATGTTTTTAGAAGATGTTATCTTAACAATATAATTCTATTTCGTCAATCTCATGTATTCAGCTTTGGTTTAGCTTTGAAGTTTTGTTTTTTGGAAAAGGGCGTAGTATGGTGACAATCTTTATTTATTTTCCTTTCATTATGCTTACAAAGCTTCTTCGAAAGGCGCTCGCGATTACGCTCGCGCTCGCACTTTTCATCCCCGCGTCATTTGCCATAGCGGCTACTCAGCCAGCAGATATCTTTCCGGCTGACACGACCATGTATCTTGATGTCGATCTCAATCAACTCCCATCTTTTGATACAACCACTATCGTGAATGGACTTTCTTCCTCACTGAGTGGATCATCAAGTGATGCTGCTCCCTCAATTCAACTTTTAAAAGATCTTCTCGCCTCAAAGCGATTTTATCTAGCCATGAATACGTCTTCGCTCCCAACTGGTTTTTCATTTCTCCTCCCTATTACTGACAGCCAGTGGGTAACCCTCTTGAGCCTTCATCCAACAGCAGAAAAAATGAGCGAGAGTGGTCATGATTATTATGTTGATACAGAAAATGATATGACCATTGCTCATGTTGATTCCTACGTCATTTTTTCTCAGGAGACGAAAGTTCTTACCTCTCTCCTTGCGAGTTACAACAAAGGCGATGTATTTTCAAAAACATCCAAATATCTCAATACGGTTAACAAGCTTACGGGTGGCCGATTGGTCACATTCTTTCTCGATTATTACGCAATCATGCAGGCTGAACTTTCTTCTGGCCTCGGCGAAAAAGGTAAACTTACTGCAGCCGATGCTGATATTCTCAAAGCACTCGATATGCTCCGACAAATTGGATTTGGTATCTCTCAATTCAATGGAGGCATTCAGTTTCAAACGGTCGCTACCAAGGGAACAAGTCCACTCGTTGAAGCTATGACATCATTTACTCCATCGCTCTATACTTCCGCTCCTTCGAAACATCCTGCGTTTTACGCTGAAGGTTACAATCTATCAAAAACATTTGATGCTGAAATGAAGTTGCTCAGTACGTCTATGGGTGCATCCGCAAACTCTAGCGTCAACATCAAAGAAGAACTTTCCGCATTTTCTGATGAACTCGGATTCGATCTTGATAAAGATTTCTTTTCACTTCTCACAAAAGGATACTCAATTATCGTTGAGGCAAATCCTTCTTCATCAATACCATATATAACTCTTATGGCTGATGTTAAAGGAAATGAAGCCACTATTCAAAAAACTCTCGACAAGGTTCAGGGCCTTACCTCTGCACTTTTTTCCATTACGACTGGAGTTACTGGGGATGGATTGATGTATATCTCTAATGATGCTTCTGTTGCAAAAAAAATAGGAACAGGTGCTGATGTAAGTGATTTTGGTGATCAACTCAAGGGTGTTGTTACCGGTTTTGGATTTGCTGATTTTGCTCAAATTGCTGCGATTGCTAAGGGTGGAATTTTTCAGAAATATAATGCAATGCCATCAAGTGAAAAAACTGCATTCAACTTTTCAAAACTTATGAGCGAGATTGACACTATCGCTGCTCCTTGGCACCGAATGACCGCTATCTCCACTATGGATAATCAGTCTTTCTCAAGCACAGGAAAAATCTTCTTCGACGCATCTGTATACAAGTCTAGCTATTGGCTTGCTGCAAGCGCTGCATCGGAAAATATCTCTACAATCTACGCTCGATACGAACGAGGGAAAATTAAGTTCCGCGATGTTTCTGTTGGTGCATGGTATGCAAATGATGTTGCTCGACTCAAGATGGAGGGAATTATCAAAGGCTATGGAAAGTCTCCTTCATACATGACTTTCAAGCCCGACCAAAAAGTAACTCGCGCTGAATTCCTCGCAATGCTTTACCGAGGTGTTTATGGAGAGTCATCCATAAGTAACTTCTTCGGCCCTATGGGCATGGGGGACAGCTCTGGTGATGTTATGTTCAAGGATATCGAAATCTCTGATTGGTATTTTGATACGATCAACGAGGCCGCCTCTAAGGGACTCATTAAAGGCTATAGTGACAATACATTCCGTCCAAACGCTCTTATTTCTCGCGCTGAGGCAGTCGCTATGATTGATAGATTTTATCAGTACAACAACGATGTTGAGTTCTTCGTCGATCTTCCATGGAGAGACGATCGTTCATTTAACGATGTTCCTGATAACGCATGGTACAGCAATCCAGTTCATACGGCATACGAGCTCGGTGTTGTGGATGGAGCATCTGCTGATACGTTTGAACCGGCGCGTGATTTAAACCGTGCAGAAGCAGCAAAACTCATCAGTAGACTTCTAAGAGTGAAGTTTGCTGACTAATTATTTGACGTACGATTTTGAATTTAGGATTTTGATATGACACTAGGGTGCTTCGAACGAAAGTTCTGGAGCGCCCTTTTGATTCGAAGTGAAAGTTTGAGATCGTCGAGAAGTTTTGCGAGCTCAATAGCATCTGGAACGTTTTCACTTTTTGCCGTGAAATGAATGTCAGCAAGAACTTTTTCTGGATAGGTCAGAAGGAATGCGTGGGCTTTTTCGGTGATTTTTTTGTATGTATCTGTATTTGTTTTATTGAGTCTCTTAGCGGTTTTTACGTAGTTTATATAAAAGTTAAATGAGTTTGCTGGATCGCTTTTTATCGCATTTTCATAGCTCTTGAGCGCTTTGTCTGGATCAGTTCTTTCTTGAATTTTGCCAAGATAGTTCCATGCATATGCGTCGTATGGATTGAGCCAAAGGTGATGTTCCATAAGAGAAATTCCTTTTTCTGCATCGGCCTGAGAAACGACATGTCGCGCTTCATCAAAAAAATGATTGCGAGAAAATTGCGTATTCTCGTAATGATGTGTGATTGAACTCAGTCCTTCAAAAAGAAAACCTGTTCCTGTGAACAATATTCCAGCTGCAAGAACGGACGGCCAAATTGGTGTGGAGTATGGAGTTTTTGATGCCTTCACGAGATCTGCGAGCGTTGCGGAACGAGCAGTGCTAGCGCTTTCGGCAATCGATTTTCCGCTCACAAAAAAGCCAAGAAATGTCCAGAAGAGAATTTGGTTTGTGAGGAAGTTCATATTGTAATCCACGAGATTGTGCACGAGTGGACCCATGAGCGCGAGCGATATTGCTGCAGAAAATGTGATACCCTTTTGCGTAAAAAGATCGCGACGAATATACGCGATGAGTGCGATGAGTGCGATGAACATGAGCGCGGCTGGAACGCCTTCTTCAAGTGCAATTTTCAAATACCAGTTATGCGGATGGTCGGAGACGGCGAGGAAGTCTGGCTGAATTTTTGGGTAGATGTAGCGGAAAGAGAACGGCCCGCTTCCGAGCCAAGGGTGCTCAAGCGTGAGCTTGAGCGCACCTCCCATGAACTGCCATCTTTCCAGTACTGATGTCTGCTGTTCTGTTCCTGCGAATGATGCCTTTGCGACAAAACTGTTGGCATTATGTGTCGTGAGATTGGTGCGAACAAACTGGAGTGCCGATACTGCTGTTATGACAAGTATCGCAGTAATAATGGTGAAGACGAGTGATTTTTTATTTTGAAGCGAAAATCTTGTTCGAGAAAATATCTGTAGAATGGTGCTCTTGATCGTGCCACGTACAAGCCATGCGATGACGATCAATTGAAGTATGAATACGAGAAATCCTGCGCGCGAAAAGGTGAGAATGAGTGCCGTGATGAGCATTGTGACGGCGATCGCTTTGAGGACGGCCGCGAGCTCGAAAATGATGATGTGCTTTTTGGTGAGTTCGAGTTCGAATGTTTTGTTGACGTCGATCGTGAGAGCGAGCGGCCAGCAGGTGAGAATCATCAACGCAAAAGCGTTCGGCCAGTAATTAGGCTTGAACGCCGCGTCGAAGAACGGCCCTGCGATTCGATTTTCTGAGCGGAAGATATACTGGGCGAGGCCGAGCGTGGCGGCAGCCAGCGCGAGGCCGAGCACGAGGTGTGCAAAATCCCGCCGCTCCTTTTCTGAAAAGGTCTGAGCTATAAAAAATATTCCTACTCCAGCGGCCATCACCATAACCTCACTCCACCCAACATTTTGGATAGGCGAGGCGATAAACGCCGCTACCAGAGTTGCCGCAAAGGCTGCTCCCAGCATCTTCACCATGTTTGAAGCTGAAAATCGGTGCTCTTTGTCCATTTTCTGCTTCAAAATCTCTTTCCAAGACAAAAAGAGCAATATCACCATCAATGCCCCTAATCCATACAGCAACATGGCATGAGATGTATTGTCGAACTTGTTCCAGCCTTGTGGCAGGAGCCCAACCATGAAAAACAAAGCTAAAATCAGGACGCGAGGTGACATAAGTCAGTCAAAAAATGATCAAAAAACAAGTGGTTGGACGTATTGTACCATAGTGTATAATAGGGCCATAAGCTCCTACCCCCTTTAGTTCCTCTTATGGACAAGATAGCTATTATCGATTTCGGTGGTCAGTATGCTCACCTTATTGCTAATCGTATCCGAAGACTTGGGGTTTATTCCGAAATTTACGACTCATCGACGCCAGCCAGTACTCTTCGTTTCATGAAGGGGATTATTCTTTCTGGTGGTCCAAATAGTGTGTATGAGAAGGGTGCACCAACCTGCGACCCTGACATCTTCAAACTCAATATTCCTATTCTTGGTATTTGTTATGGTCATCAACTTCTCGTTCATCTTCTTGGTGGAAAGGTGAAGTCGAGTGGAACCAAAGAATACGGTCATGCACAAATTCAGATCAACCGAAATGTTGGTGTCCTCAAGTTCATGGGTGACGAACAGACAGTTTGGATGAGCCATGGCGACGAGGTTACGCAACTTCCGCCTGGTATGGAGGTCATCGCAAAAACAGAGGATTGCAACAGTGCTGCGATCGCTGACGAACACCGAAAGTTCTTTGGTGTTCAGTTTCACCTCGAAGTAACTCACACGCCAAACGGCAACAAGATGCTCGAAAATTTCATCGAACTTTCTGGCGCTGAAAAAGAATGGAATCTCAAAGAATACATCGAACAACTCAAGGCAAATATCCAGAAAGAAGTTAAGAATCGAAAAGTATTTATGCTTGTGAGTGGTGGTGTTGACTCATCGGTTGCGTTCGCTCTTCTCGAAAAAACACTCGGTGTAAACAACGTCTACGGACTTTTTGTCGACACGGGTTTAATGCGAGAGAATGAGGCAAAAGAGGTGAAGGAGTCGATGGAAAAAGCTGGATTCAAGAACCTTCATATCGAAGATGCGAGCAAGGATTTCTTCGACGCGCTCAAGGGAGTTACCTCTCCAGAAAAGAAACGCATTATCATTGGAGATACCTTTTTGGAAATCCAGAAACGTGTTCTCAAGAAGATGAAACTCAACTCAAAAGACTGGATGCTTGGTCAGGGAACGATCTATCCTGACACGATCGAAAGTGGCGGAACAAAACACGCTGCAAAGATTAAGACGCATCACAACCGTGTTCCGCAAATTGAAGAGATGATCAAAAAAGGTCTCATCATCGAACCTCTCAAAGAATTTTATAAAGATGAAGTTCGAACCGTTGGAGAAAAAATCGGTCTCGAAAAGTCCCTTGTCTGGCGTCATCCATTCCCGGGTCCGGGTCTTGGCGTCCGAGTTTTGTGCGCAAAGAAAGCCGAACTCCCTACAACCTGGAAGGCAACTGAGAAAAAAATAAATGACCACCTGAAAGCCAAAAAAGATGGTGTGAAAGCCTATATTTTGCCTATCCAAAGTGTTGGCGTTCAGGGCGATAGTCGCTCATACAAAAATCCTGTCGTCTTAACTGGCGAGGCACCTTGGGATCGACTCAATGCCATCTCTACTCGCATTACGAATCAGTTTTCTCCTATCAACCGTGTCGTTCTCGCCGTCAATCCAGATGAAATTTCTAAGATTGAGTTTGTTGGTCCTTCACTTATGACACCAGATCGCGTGAAGTTACTTCAAACTGCTGATGCTATTGTGAAGCAGTTCTGCGTCAAGAAAGGTATCTATAATGATGTCTGGCAGTTCCCAGTTATCCTCGCTCCTGTAAAAATCAACGGTCGCGCTGGAGAAACTATCGTGTTACGCCCTGTCTGCTCAGAAGAGGCGATGACCGCCAACTTCTACGAAATGGACTTCGCGTTGCTCAGGAAGCTAGGCGATCTCTTGATGGCCGTCAAAGGCGTCAGCGCCGTCATGTACGACATCACTCATAAACCACCTGGTACGATTGAGTGGGAGTAGAGCGCTGATTATTGTTCCATATTTTTATAATTTCATCGAAACTTATTTTTTATAAGGATATTTTTCGAAGCATTTTTTTATAAATATTGATTTAGCCTTAAATAGTTCTGTAATTCCATTCTCTGCCCGGGCAGAGATTCAGCTTTAAATTTGACACCGTTTTTAAGCATCTTTTAATATAAAATTTCGGCGCCGAAATTTTTGAATGTAACAGAGTTTTTCAAAAAATCAACTTTCTTGATTTGGCGAACTCAAATTAATAAACCTTTCAAAAAGGGCGCCTATTACAGGAACCCTTTTTGAAATCTAAAATTTTGAATATTTCTATCTCTCAATAAACACCTCCTCCTGGCTAAATCGTGACTTCTTCATGTTCTGAGTTTCGTCTTCTGGAGAACGGAAACCGACGGCGAGGATAGTTCGTGCGCAGAGGTTGAGCTTGTCGAGACCGAGAAGTTCGTTGAATTTCTGAGAGTCAAAACCTTCCATTGGAGAGGCGTCGATGTGGTTGTCAGCGGCAACGGTGAGCGCAACACCAAGTGGAATATATACCTGTCGTGCGAGCCACTCACCAAGCTGTTCTGGAGTTCGGCCTTTTACGGAACCGACCATCATATCGCGGTAACCCTGTAATACATCAACTGAAATACCTCTTGTCTCTGCAACTGATGCGACGAATTTATCAACAAATGCCTCGTCGATCGAGACGTATGATGCGAGCACAAAAAGATCCGATGCTTCTGTAACTTGTGGCTGATTCCAAGCAGCTGCAGCAAGCTCCTGTCGAAGAGCTGGGTCGGCGACATGGACAAATTTCCAAGCCTGTAAGCCAAAAGATGAAGGGGAGAGTCGAAGTGACTCTTTGATCATATTGAGCTGATCTGGTGTGAGCTTTTTGGTTGTGTCGTAACGCTTCGTTGCATAACGCCACTCGAGATTTTCGATGTTTGACATAGAAATGTATTAGGATATATTAGAGGCGTATCGTGATTTTCACTATGAAAATTATAGATACTATAAAAAGTATAGTGTTAATATTTTGAAAGTCAAGCATGGCTCAAAAAATACCCAAGAAGACATCAAAACCTGCTGCAAAACCTTCCAAAAATTCGACTCCAAAAAAATCTGGATGTGTTGTTTTTGCGACAAAAATTCTCGGAGATCAGTGGACGCCAAGACTTCTTTTTGCGCTTTCTACTGAGAAACTTCGCTTCTGTCAGCTCCAAGATTCTGTCGGTGGAGTTAATCCGCGAACTCTCTCAAAGCGACTCAGCGACCTTGAGGCATCTGGTATTCTCACGAAGGTTATTTTTTCTGAAGTTCCTCCGCATACTGAATACTCTCTGACCAAGAAAGGCAAAGATCTCCTCCCAATTCTCAAGAGTATGGCCGCGTGGGGAGAGAAGTATGCGAAATAATATTTAGAGCTGAACTTTTGTGGCAATAACTTTCTCGCCTCCGAGGAATTTTTCTGCAAACTCACTAAATTGCTCTGGTGTGTCCGTGCAGGTAAAAATACGCTTTCCTGGTTGCGCAGCATCGGCATTTCTGCCCAACTGTGACTCAATTTCCGGATGTCGCTTCAGATAATCAGCAAGGGATTCTGCAACTGCCGTCGACGAGTCGAGAACGAGAACACTCTTACCCATGATGTCTTCAAAAACGTCGTGCATAATCGGATAGTGCGTGCAGCCGAGAATTAAAACATCGGGCGCAAAATCCTTCACCTGAGCAAGATATTTTTTTAAAATTGAACGAGCTTCCGGTTTGTTATGCCAACCCTCTTCGATCAATGGTGTTAATAAAGGTGCCGCCACTCCAAAAACTCGAATCGATGGATCGAGCTTATGCAACTCTTTTTCGTAGGCTTTTGATCTGATCGTAGCGCGAGTTCCCACAACGGCAATTCGTTTATTTCGCGTCATCTTTGCGGCTTTTTCGGCAACAGGAATAATCACGCCGAGAACTTTCCTATCTATAACTCCCGGTTTTCGAAGATATTTTTCTTGCAAGTAGGGAAGTGCTGCTGCGGATGCTGTATTACAGGCAAAGACCGTCAAAGGAGTCTTCTTATCAAAAAAATACTTCAGTGCGTCTTCTGAAAATTGCTGAATCGTCTCGGGCGATCTGGAACCATATGGCACGCGAAGATTGTCCCCAAGATAGAGGTAGTCGTACTGAGGGAGTAACTTCATACACGCCTTCAGGACCGTTAGTCCGCCGTAACCAGAGTCGAATATTCCAATCATACGAGGATATGTTATACTATAACCATGACGATGACCACGCGACTTTCTATCATTTTTGTGCTTCTAGGTGTCACTATTGGCGTTTTCTTTGCGGCACAGTTCCGAACGGATGTTCCTCTCGATAGCGCGTATCCTGCCGATCAGTATGTGGCTCGACAGAATCTCATCAAGGATTATATCGACGAACAGGGCGTTTTGCGCAACCAGATTGCCAACCTCAACAAGCAAATTGATGAACAGCAAAAGAAAAATGAGGCGGTTCTTTCTAAGACAAAACTTTCGCATTTAGATGATCTCAAGGCAAGTGCCGGCCTTACTACTGTAGTTGGCAGAGGAATTCAGATTGATCTATCAGATAGTCCTGGTGCGAATCGTGAGTCGGTTGGCGTCATTCCTGAGGCGCTCGTTCAAGCGGCTGATATTCGTGATATCGTCAACCTTCTTCGAACCGGACACAGCGACGCAATCTCTATTAATGGTCAACGTGTTCTCGCAACCACTCCGATCACGGCAGTTGGCGGAAACATTCTCGTCAATAATTCTTATATTGCACCACCATTTGAAATCGTAGCCGCCGGAGATGAAAACTTCCTATACCAACGACTTAAGGATCCAGCCATCCTTCCTGAACTCAAAAAACGCGCGTCTAACTTCAAGCTTCAGTTCAATCTCACCCTTAAATCTCACGTCAATATTCCAGCCTATAACGGCGATTTCCGCCTCAAATATGTTACAACTCCCGAATCTTAATCCACTCAATACGGAGCGCAGACGAGCGATTTTTATCACAAGCTTTATTCTTGGAGTCTTTGTGATCGTTCAATCGCGGTCGTTTGATGGCTTAACACAAATCAGCACCCGTGATTCTGCTTCGAATACTTTCCGTGAACTTCAGGTGCTACGAGATACGAATCGCAATCTTCAGAGTGAAACAGTAAGCCTTCAAGATCTCTTAGAGAAAACAAAGGATAGCTCTTCAAGTCTGAAGGTTCTCGAACAGGAAATTAAAAAATTTGAAGTTATTAACGGTAATCAGAAAATCAAGGGTCCGGGTATTATCGTTCATGTACCAGATCACACCGAACTCGCATCGCTTATCGACTTAACAAATGAACTTCTCAATACTGGGGCTGAGGCGATCAGTGTTAATGGCGTTCGACTTATTGGAAATAGTTTTGGATTTGATGCTATTCCCAATGGACAGGTTCTTATGAATGGAATGATTCTTGAGCCACCTTATACATTCAGTGCGATTGGAGATTCCAGCGTTCTTGAGAACTCCCTTCGGCAAGCGGGCGGTATCGTTCAGCGTTATGATCGGAAGCACCCAGGAAAAACCCTCAAGATCGAGAAAAAAGATCGGATTGATATCGATAAGGTGTAGGGATTTTCTAGCGCCTATCGTGAAACAAGATAAATCCAAAGCGGCTGAAGAGCGAGGAGTCCGAGAATAACAAGCATATAAATACGCTTGTTGAGTTTTTCGTAGTAGAGGGCCTCACGTACCTTTTTGAGACGAACCTGTTTGTCGGTAATGTCCTGCTCGAGCTGCTGAGCTGACTCCGTGAGTTTCAGAATCTCGCTCTTATGCGCAGGAAGAGGGACGGAGTAACGGAGCTGACCTTCGAGCTGACCAATGCGGTAGTGGGCTCCCTCAAGCTCTTCTTGGCGTTTTCGGAGTTCTAACGCGAGGTCTTCGTACATTTTTTTGTATGTCTCGATCAAATCCGCAGTTTCATGACTGTGGCTATGAATGTCGCGCTGAGTGTTTACTGGAATTTCATGCGTATCAACGAAAGTGTATGTATTACCCTGATCATCCTGAGCTTCTTGATGAAGTCCCTCGCTCGCCATGTCTTCTCTATTTTGACCACTGTCTACGTTGCTGTCTCTGGACATTCTTGCATTTTTTATCTGTCTATTTTGTCCTTTTCTATCTTCATTATGTCTAGCTATAAAATCGAGTAATTCGCTTTTGCTAAGCAAAATCTTGTTGTCGATAATCTGTGTTGCCACTTGTCCATTACGTCTATATCTATCAAGCGTACGCATGGAAACTTTTAACAGTCTACTAGCTGCTTTTCTATCTATTAAGTCTCTATTTTCTACTGTGTTTGACATAAAATTTGTGTCTATATACTGTCTACTGACATTACGTGAGTGAAATGGACAATTCTTGTATGAATGTCTACTAGCAATGTCTACTGTCCATTATAGGAGAAGTCAGCAATAAGTCTAAGCAAAATTAATGTTTGGTTTCGTCAAGCCGCCGCAGCTTTACTTTCTATGTCTTTCTGTAATAATGTATTTACTCTCTTTGAAGCTTACTCACGATTTCTCCCATGATATTCCGTCGGTGGAATCCTCTTCACCTTCTATTGCTCATCTCGTTAGTATTTACTAGCGGTCAGTTTGTTCACGCAGACTCAAAACCTTACTATAAGTACCCGCTTGCCCTCCTTCCTGATGATAAAGTTCCAACTTCTTCTCAGGATAGTATTGAGAGACAAGGTTCATCCTCTGCTTTTGGTCAGTTTGGTGCTGTTCTCGTAAAAGGTGATTTCAATAATGACAGTTTTGATGATCTTGCCGTCTCTTCTCCTTATTATTCTACAAAAGACAAAAAACACTGCGGTATGGTGGAGGTGTATTTCGGAGGAGATAATTTCTTTGTCTCTATGGCTCAACCTGAACGAAAACCTGACCTCCAGATTTTTGGCTCAACTATTGAAAGTCAGTTAGGTACTTCTTTGGCTGTTGGTGATATAACAGGGGATTCCCTTGATGATCTTATTATCGGTTCTCCCGGCAGTAATACGGTTTATGCCCTCTATGGTAGAAAAAACATGGTTGCCCCTAGGCAGTATGACTTTTCTTCCTTTTCTCCTGACTGGACTCTTCGTGGAACTGACCCTGAAGAGCGTTTTGGCTTTGCCGTTGATGCGACGGATCTTAATGGGGACCATATTGCCGATATCCTTATAAGTGCACCTTTTTCTCGAAAAGATCAGATGAAACGGGTTGGAAAGGTCTATGGTGTTTATGGAAAGACCTACACGCCTTCTTTCTATAATCAAAATATGCTCCATGTCCCTGCGGACTTAGTTTTTTGGGGCTCGCGTCAGGATGATCGATTTGGTATCTCTCTTGCGCATGGCGATATTGATGGTGATAACAAAGCTGATCTCGCCGTTGGGTCCTATATGGCTACAAATGGCACGTCAAAACAAGCCGGAACCGTAACTCTCATACAGGGATCGAAACTCTTAAGTAAGAATAAATTAGAGTTCAATGAACAAAATAGCGATGAGCTTAATCATGACACATCAACGCTTCTTACGGCTGATAAGAGTTTTGACTGGTTCGGGTACTCTCTGGCGTTTGGTGATCTTAATAGTGATGGTGCCGATGATCTCGTTATGAGTGCCTTTCCATTCCTTCGAAACAATAAGCAGGGGAATGTGTATATTCTGTGGGGTGAGAAAAATGGCTCGTTTCAGGACAAAAAACTCTCTCGTATTATAGGTCCTAGTGAAACCTCTCTTCTTGGGTCGGCCGTAGGCGTTGCCGATCTTGATCACGATGGCGCACCAGATCTTCTCATTGGTGCGGCGACGAGTTCGCCTGGTAATGATGAGCAGTTCGGGAAGCTTTATGCCCTCAGTGTTTTTCCGAGAAATAAAGATTTATGGGATTTCTCTAAAATTCCTGCCGATCTTACCATTACGGGACGTGCTGAAAAGGATTGGTTTGGAAATAGTTTTGTGATTGCGGACTTCGATAATGATGGAAATCGAGATATTGTTATTGGGGCTCCAAATAGCCGAAATAATGGCGTTACAACCGGCTCTGTCGAGCTTATTCAGGGTCCTATTATTCCACATGGGGATGCGTCCTATACTCTTCCTGCACCTTCCGATTTTCTGAGTCGTGGATCTTTTATGGTTCAGGTGAATAAATCTCTTAAGCTTGATGAAAAAAATAAGGAGTTCATCGACTCTTGCATGGAAAATACTGAGTTCTGCTTTTTTCAATTTTCTTCTCAAACGAAATTTTCGAATCTTCGATATAGCCCTTCTCTAAGGCTTTATCCAGATGTAAGACCGAGCGATCCATACTATAAGGCGATCAATATTGCTACGATTCTTGGTATCGTTCATGGATATTCCGATGAGCCTAATTCTCCATTTCATCCGGAAAAACCTATCTCTCGAATTCATGCACTTAAAATTTTATTGAGCTCTGCGGGAATGCTCCCATGGAAAGATTATTCTGATTTACGTAATGAACTTTTGAAGCGTACTGATGAGAAAGTTGCTATAAATCGCAATATTATCAATCGTGACCCCCGAGATAAGAATGTGGATCCTATAGCGAGTCAGAAAACTCCTTATCTTGATATTTCTGCTCGAATTTCATATATGTGGTGGTATCCAAGGTATGTAAATTTCGCTTATTTAAGCGGTATTATCAATGATTCTGTCTTCTTCCAGCCTGACGCACCTCTCACTCAAAAAGATTTCGATCAGTGGATGACGGGCATCAATGAGTATCTTTCTAGGCATCAGTAATATATTTTGTTGCACGCTGCATGTCGCTTCCGAAATACTCATCTCGACTGTTAAGGGCTCGTAAACCTTCTGTGTCTACGTCACGCTTACTTGTGCGAGTTATTCATTATGCGGTGATTATTTTTGTTATTTTGCTTCTGGTGGCGTGGTATTTTTTGGTTGGGCCGCGGCGCCACGAGGTGGGCAGCTACTACAATCGTAACGAGAATGCCGTGTGGGCGCCGCACGCATGGGTCGACCAGACACACACTCCTGAAGAAGTTCGATCTTTCGTAGAAACTCTTGGTTCCCATGGTGTTAAGTATGTTTTTCTCCATGTTGGTCCCATTGAACCTGATGGAACGATTCCACCCGAGCGATATGCCCTTTTAAGCGAGTTTTTGAGGACGAGTCGACAGTATGGCGACCGAATCCAATTTCTCGCGTGGATGGGGCAGCTACGAAGCAAAATTCATCTCGAGGATATCAATGTTCGCCGAAATATCGTCAAGACAGCTGGAATATTGATTCAAGATTTTGGTATGGATGGCATTCATTATGATATTGAACCAATTGTTGACGACGATAGTGACTTTCTCTTTCTTCTTGAAGACACTAAAAAAGCGATCGGTAATGACAAAACTCTCTCTGTCGCTCTTCCTGAACTTATTCCTGACTATGTCTTTTGGATCGCGAGTCGATTTATGGATCTGAAATCATATCTTTCGAGTGAATTTTATCGGGAAGTTGCTGCGCGAAGTGATCAGATTGCCGTAATGACCTATGAAAATAGTATCAAAGCAGCATCCGTCTACCAGTACTTTTTAAAAAATCAGGTGATTTGGGTTACACAACTTTTATCGCATGAGAAAGCCAAAGTTTTGATTGGTCTCCCGACGTATGACAAGCAGACAGAGACATTTTATCCTGCTGCAGAAAATATTCAGTCGGGACTTCTTGGTGTTATTGATGGACTGAATAGCTGGAGAAGCGATGTGAATGTTTTTCAGGGAGTTGCTCTCTATGGCTCATGGTACACTGACGATAACGAGTGGAAAACACTTGAAACTTTGTTCATCAAGAAGCCTTAATTTTTACTAAAAAATATATGCACCTTACTGTTGAATCCCGAACAAAACATCCTGTCGATCCAGCATTAACACGCACGATGAAGCGACTTCTCAAGAAGGCCGAAGATGTCTTGTCTAAGCGATTAAGGACCTACTGCCCTCGTGGAGTTATTGCGAGTGATTTGGCATTGAGCGTCTATCTCGTAAATGATCGTGAAATCAAAAAAATCAACCGTGAGTATCGTGGAAAAGATAGCGCGACCGATGTCATTACGTTTTCTTTTGTTGAGACGAAAGAGTTCATGCCGATCGATAAGGCCTCTGTAAAAAAAGATGGATTTCCTGCGGGCGAGATTTTTCTTTCCGTAGATACAATCGCCAGACAGGCGAAAGAGCAAAAATTACCGTTTGAACATGAGATGTGCTATATGCTCATTCATGGCTTATTGCACACGTTTGGATACGACCATGCAACACAAAAAGAAGAACGTGTCATGGAGGAGCAGTCATTTCTTATTCTCGGAAAACTCTATCCGAGAAAAAAAGAGTTTGGATTTTAATATACTATCTTTAAAGCGGCATCATTGATGCGGCCATCTTGTCGTATGCTGGCAGATACTTCTGAAAATCTGCGACGTCGTCGTCAAAGAGAATGACATAAGCGTTGTTGTCTTTGACCGTAACAGTGAAGATGGCTTTTTCGAGAGTCGTCTTGTCATCGTTATTCCGGAACTGTAGGGTGACACGTTTTGCTGAAAGATTCATGAGTTTTGTATCGACTTCTTCGAGCGTCTTGAGGTCGGTAATATTGTTTGAAAATAGCTTCTTTAAGCCATCAACCTCGTCTTGAAGTTTTACCGTTTCGCCAGCAAGAGGTTTGACCATATTGATCGACATTTTTCCTGCAATACTCTGCTTATCGTTGTTATTTTCTGGAACTTCAATGATGTAATCGACATAACTATCGCCACTTTCTGTTCGTGTCGACTTCCACTGCTCTGGTTTGTCGACTTTTACTTTGAGTTGATCGAGTGCCTCTGTTTTGTAGGTAAGTTTTCCCCAACTACAACCAGTAAGCATCATAAGAATGATGCTTCCGATGACCCATGCGCGAGAGTGCAAAATCGATTGACGTTTCATAATGGTTGGTGTCTGACGATATTATAGAACCTTTACGCCGCTTTTCCAAGCGCAATCAAATGTTCGAGAAATTCTCGTGGATAGAGTGGATTTTTCTCCTCCAAAGATTGATGAAAAATAACCGTTGATGGCGTGAGAGCGGGAAGTGTATTTGCCTCGATGACAACGATGTCTCCGGTCTGTGTATGCATGAATGCGTCGAGACGCGCATAGCCCTCAATACCTAATGCGTTAGCCGAAATTTCGATGTAGCGCTTGGTATTTTCGACCGCCTTTTTCGTGACATAAGGTTGTGGTGGTGGCGTGATGTTAACTCCAGTTCCACCCTGAAATTTTTCTTCGAGAGAGAGAACATGTGAGTGTGAAACGGTGAGCGATGGACTTAGGGCGTGAAGTTTTTTTGCATGACCGAGGACACCGACCGTCACCTCGATCCAGTTCGTTTTTTTGTTCCAGATGAGTTTGTTATTTATGACGCGCGGTTTGTCGGTTTCGACGAAACGTTCGAAGAGAACATGTTTCATCGGAGTTGATGGCATTTCAATAATACCGTGCTGATCTTCCATCGTTCCGGCTGGAATTTCGATGAGATTTTTATTGGCGAATTCGAGATATATTTGGAGATCTTTGTAGGTGCTGATGCGGCAAATTCCTGCGGAACAACCATCGTCTGTTGGCTTAATGATCAGTGATTGTGCATTGAGCTCTTTTTTGAGGTTGGACCAAAATGTTGGCCAGGTGCGTGCATCAAGTTTTGCGAAGTGTGTGAGTGGGAAGACACGTTTTTCAGCGGAAAAAATATGAGGGTGATTGAGTTTTTTAATCGTTTCTCCGGTTACGAACTTGTCCATGCAGAGGCGGGAGGCGAGCGCATGCGAGCCGTTAAAATGTTTACGATGTTTCCCGAGAAGTTCCTGAATGGTGCCGTCTTCTCCCATGCCACCATGAAGTCCAAGGAAGACAAAACCGTCTTTTTTGAGAAATTCTGCGAATGTCATTCTGCTCGGCTGGAAGAGGTTTTCCGAGGCTTCACCTGGTCGAAGTGCGAGTTTCAAGAGCACCTGATTTCGATGTGTCTTGAGCCACGGAGCATTTTTTTCTGCTGCGTTGAGCATTCCTGCAATCTCTTCAACGGTGTGGTTGAGTGCGAAGTTATATGGCGTGTGCCACACTTCATCTTTGCCTGTCATCATGTAGAGCTGTGCGTCGTATTTTTCGCTGCGTTTAAGTTTGAGCCAGACGTTCGTTGCACTCATGAGCGAAACTTGTCGTTCGGCGGATGTACCACCACCGATGACGTTGATGGATTCTTTTTTTGTGGATTTTTTTGGATTTTCTTTCGGAACCGCACCGAGCTTTTCTGGCAACTGTAAGCCATAATCTGCGGCTGCGCGTCGGATGATATACATGAGCACATCGCGGTGTGTGAATCCAACTTGCGAGGCTTGCTGAAAGAGGAAGCTGTTCTGTTCCATGCCTGATATCGGGTTGAAATCGGAGAACCAGATGCCGCCGTCTTTGAGGAGCCAGCCGTCGAATCGACCGAAATGTCGCATGCCGAGGACGGAAAAAAGTTGCTCGCCCATGGTTTGAATGAGAGCGATCTGATCTTGTGTGAAACGTGGAGGACAGTGATATTTTACCTTTCTCGTTGGAAGATATTTTTTGCGGAAGTCGAAGATTTGATTTTCGTTGTAAGAGGTTTCGATCTCAGATGGAATGAGGGCGACGGGGAGTCCGAAGCGATTTTGGAGAATGACAACCGTGAATTCCTTACCTTCACAAAATGGCTCACAGACGGCCTGTGTGTCGAGTTTTTTGCTGAAGATGTCGAGGGCGGCGGCGAGTCCTTGCTGGGATGATGTTACTGAGTGGACGCCAATGGACGAGCCGCCTGCAACTGGTTTCACAATTGCACGCTTGATGTGATTTTTCTTGAAAAAATCTTCGAGTGTCTTGAGATTTTCTTTTTTGCTGACATGAGATTTAAGAAGAACTGACGGCAGAGAAGGGAAGTCGTGTGACCGAATAAGCTCGTTTGATTTGTACTTATTAAAGGCAATTTTACAGGCTTTTGATGGTGAGCCAACGTATCGAGCCTTTGCTTTTTCAAGTATTGACTGAATCTGACCATCTTCTCCAAATGCGCCGTGCATAACCGGAAATACGAGGTCGGCTTGCTTGAAAAGTTGTATGAGTGAGCGCTTCGAGAGCTTCCGTGCCCCATTTTGCAGTTTGAAATCGAAGTCCGACGGCGTATTCGAATAGAGCGCTGCGCGTGAAATCGCGTAGGCATTTTTCTTATAATCAAAATAAATTGGCTGGATGTCTATCTCCGGTGACTCGAGGTTATCGCACACGCTTCGACAAGAATTAAGCGAAATTCCGCGTTCCATTGAAGGCCCTCCGCACAGCACTACCAAGCGTAATTTTTGAGTTTTCTTTGAGCTCATTTGTTTGAATTTTACACTTTTTCGGGGAAAATACAAGGAAGAGTTGACTGGGCGACACCTTCAAAAACACTATTCTGCAGAAAGTATTCCAGATGGAATACAAAGTTATTCTCTATGGAATAACTTCTGCCAAAGACACTTTTAGAAACCCAAGCCCCTAAAGATGCTTATTTTAATAATGATACTTCCGTCCTGCGCTGATCATATAACCCCGATAGATTTGCTCGAGGAGAAAAATTCGGACCATCTGGTGCGTAAATGTCATCTGAGAGAACGATAGTTTTGCGTTGGCGCGGCGGAGAACCGATTCGTCGAGACCGAGTGGACCGCCAATGGCAAAAGTGAGTGTGCCGCGTGATGCGCCTTGCTCAAGCCATTTCATGAGTTCACTTGAAAATCCAACTGACGAATACTGCTTCCCATGTTCGTCGAGTGCGACGACAAAATCATCACTCGAAATAAGTTTTAGAATTTTTTCTGATTCTTTTTTCTTCACGTTTTCTGCGGAATCTTTTTCTGAAAAAGCCTCTTCGCGAAGTTCTACAATCTCAATTTTTGAGAAGGCTGATAATCGCTTCAGGTACTCCTTTTCGGCCTCAACCCAGAAGGATTCCTTGAGCTTGCCGAGCATTATAATTCGTATCATGGCCTCAGTTTAACTTATTTGCTGACATTCTCCCACCATCTTTCGTGCTGTTCGACGGCTGTTTGAATTTCGGGAAATGCAGCGTTGTAATCTTTTGGAGAAACAACAGGGTGCTCTGGATCGGTCTTTCGCATGAGCAATAAGCCCGCTCCGGCGCCAAAAAGCACTAACCTTCCATCAAATGTTTCTTCGCAAAAACTTGGCACCATCATAACATCATGATCATTGGCAATTCGCTGAAGAGGACTGACGTACATTCCTGGGAATGAAAAAAGTGGCAAGACCATCCATGGATCCATTCCACTTCTTCCTGCCAATCGATCGTCACGTGCAATCATTTCACCGCCTGGTGCGAGCATTTTTGCGCACTTCTCAATGGCAGGATATACCTTCGGACCTGATATCTTATTTATCGACTCCCAAGCCAAAATCAGGTCGAATCCTTCGCCGCCATGTTCACTATCTTCTTGGGTTGAGTCCCATTCAAATGCATCTCCGCAAATAACTCGAAGTTTACTTGGATCAACACCTTCTGTGGCAAGTTCCTGTGAATCGGGTGATTTTCCGAAAAGATCAATATTTGTAGCGGATACTCTGTTTTTAAACATTGGATGTTTCAGTATTCCACGCATGGCAATTGAGTTCATCCCTCCACCAAAATCGAGTACACGAACATTTCGATCTGGATGTTGCTTGAGCTGTTTAATGAGCATAGCCATGAGTTTGTAGCGAGAAGATCTGTCAATGAGCTCAAATGGACGATCACTGAGAAGAAAACCCTCTGCTCCATTCTCAAGTGTTGCGCAAAGAACTGATCCGTTCGTAAACCTTTGCTCATCTACCGTCCAGCCATCTCGCGGAGGTGGAGGAGTAATAATTGCAGGAGCGTAATTTGCTGGGTGGCCGTAATCCGATATATCCGGTACGTCTTTTGGTCGGAGCATGTGAGCTTTGTGGAATAATTTGGTTGATTATTGTAACATATTTTTTGTAAATTACAAGTGCTGGTGGGCTTCCATTTGAAGCTGGGGGCGGGTATAAATGAGGCACTATGTTGCCAAAATGGCTACCAATTCCGGAGGGAACGAAGTCGATTGTCGCTGGATTCGATCAAATTGCGGCGAAAGATGGGCTGTTGCCAATCAAAGTTTCGGATTTTTATGCGAAGAAGGTGGAGGAGGAGATCCGGGTACTCAAAAGCAGGGGAGTGGCTTCGGTCGGCCCTTTATACCGGTGCGTCTTGCCAGGAGAAGATCGATTTTCGACGAGAGTGGGCGGTGAGGTAGGTGATTTTATTGGCGATAAGGTGAATATGCTGGAGGAGCTTCGGGATGTTTTGATTTGGAAGTACCGCGATCGAGTGTTGTTTTTGCCGACGGACACCTGCGCCGCGAACTGCCAATATTGCTTCCGTACGGCGTATCTGAGTGATCGATATGGTGCGAAGCCTTTTACTTTGAAGGAGAAGGTGACGAAATTGGTGGATTTTCTGCGCGCGCATCCAGAAATTGAAGAGGTGATCTTGTCCGGAGGTGATCCTATGGTTCTCGCACCACGTGATCTCGAGATGATTTTGCGCGCCCTCCGCGAGGACGCACACATCAAGCACATCCGCATTCACTCCCGCACACTTGTCTACTCTCCGTTTGTCTACACACAAGCTGCGTGCGAGATGCTCGCTCGATATCGCGTCCGACTCGTGCATCATGTGGCACATCCATATGAAATTTGCGACATCGTGAAAGAACATGTTGAGAGACTCGCTCGCGCTGGCGTTCATCAATACAATCAGTTTCCACTCCTCAGAAATATCAACGATCACGTCGATGTTTTGCGTGAACTTATTGTCGCACTTGATGAAATTGGCATACGAACGATTTCTATTTTTGCACCGGATGTGGTGAACTTTTCTGCACCATTCCGAATTTCACTAAAACGCCAATTCACCCTCATGGATGAGCTCGCCTGGTCTTCGCCTGCGTGGGTTCATGCGGTGAGATATGCCCTCGATAATCCACATGGAAAAGTTCGCAAAGAAGACTTCGTACGATTCGAACAAGAAACTGGATCCGATGGAAAAATCACACCATTCGCCATTTTCAAACGTGAAGGTCGCGAAATTCGCTACCCCGATTTTCCAGAGAAATTAGATATTCCAGGCAACGTACAGACAATGCTCTGGAAAAGATAATCAACGATTACGCCGCCACCTGTCTCTGTCTTCTCTTATCCCAAACAGTATCGAGTACTGGTCGCACTCCGCGTTCATTCATTATTCCAACTAATGCGCTCTTGGCGACCGAATGACCCTCAAGTGATTCTGGGCAAAATCTGCCCGCTTCAGCCACGCATGTGCGTACGTCTCTTGCAAGACCCGCGATGGCTGGATCTCCATATAAAGCAGCATTCAAACCCTTCAAAATAGCATCTCTCAATTCCGCTGTTTTCGCCTCATCGAGCGGCGCTTCATCCTGAAAAAATGCCTCTAAAGCTGAATATGTGCCCATAGTGAATTATTCTAAAGAGTATTCAGTTTTATCATATGCCATTTTTTATATGCGTCAATAGTGGTATACTACTCGAGTATGAAACAAGATTTTGCGCTTATTTACGAAGATGACTACCTGTTCGCGGTGAATAAACCGGCGAAAGTTGCGAGCGTTCCTTCTGAAGGCATTGAGGAGCGACACACGATGCAGGGGATGATCCAGAAGCAATTTGAGGACAAGGGGGCGGATTTCAAACCGTATCTCCTTCATCGAATCGACATGCAGACGTCTGGACTGCTTTTGTTTGGAAAATATGAACGAGATCGAGAACAGCTCGAGGCGATTCTCAGACAAAAAGAGGCGCAGAAAAAATACCTCACACTCTTGAAGGGCATTCCGCATGGAAGTGTTATCACGGCAAAATTAAAAGCGCGTACGACTAATCTCAAAGTTTTCGCACAGACACTTTATAAAGTTATTCGTGTGTATAAATTACCAATCATTCGTGGCGTTGCTTCTCTTGTAGAAGCGCAAATTCGAACTGGTCGTAAACATCAGATTCGTCAGCACTTTGCTGGAATCAAGTGTCCTGTTGTGATGGATGAAGTATACGGTGACTTCCATTTCAATCGTGTTTTTCGCACCACATACCGACTTGGTCGTCAGTTTCTTCACTCAAAATCTCTCACATTCACGCATCCATTTCTCAATACAACCATAACTATTGAGGCGAAACTTCCAAAAGATCTCGAAATTGTTTTGGATAAGATGAGTGGAAAAACTCCCGTGAAATCAATCATTCACGCCACTCCAAAAAAGATACGAAGAGGAAGGAGATAAGCCAAATTACGGCTGATACTGTTCTTTTATGCTGGTTACGATGTTCTTATCAACTGTAATCCAGTACATAGAGTTTTTTGATTCAGAGCTTGAATTAACGGCAAATATCTTTTTGAAATCTGCGTAAGATAAACTTACCCCATCGACATTTCCCTGTTCGCTGAGGTGATTGTAGATATCTCCAGTTATCGCTACGTTTTGAGCTATTTCGAACGTTCTAATTTTCGTGTTTTGATTTAGAATCAGGTATCCGTTGTAATTACATTCTAAGTTTTTTTCTTTACAATCCTTTTCGGTCAACCACTGAATATAATCAATATCTAAAAAAGATTTACCATTTTTGGTATACACTTGTTTTATAAACCCAACAGCTTTTTCTGATACTGAAGCGGCTGTAGATGCCGTTGCCTCATTGGCAATACTTACTTGAGCAAGAATTGGCATATCGATCTTGTTGCTTGCGCCGGTCGTTGGATTTTCCACATATATTTGATAAGAGCCCTCTCCGCCAATCCAGTTGCTGATAAACTTGATGGTCGTATCAGTTGATACCGATTTCTGTAGAACGCAGCTTGGTGTCACCATCTCTCGACAAAGAGTTTCTCCGGTAGGCGAGGCTGGGTGAACAAAGGCCACGTAAGAACCGCTGAGATTTTTACCTTGAATAACGACGCCATTACCATCAAAAGTGGCTGATGTAATTTGCGGCGCTTGATTAATAGCAGCGTTAGCTACTGGCGGACTCGTGTCTTGATTCGCGATTGGTGCTTGCTGGGCACATCCAGTTAATACTAAAACTAAACCGGTCAAAGATAGGCCCAAGAGTCTTTTCATATTTTTTTGGTTATACTGATTGTACAATGCGCCGAAAGCCACAACGAGTCAACTTACTGAGCTCGCAGCCAAACTATTTATGTGCTGTTAGGCACGATTCAAAATCTTCTCCATTGTTTTTCCTTTCGCTAATTCATCGATCAATTTGTCTAAATAACGAATCTTTTGTACGAGTTTATCTTCGATTTCCTCCACGCGCCATCCGCAAATGACGCCTGTAATTTTTGATGCGTCTGGATTGAATTGCGGCACTTCCGCGAAAAAAGTTTCAAAATCATTTTTGCTATCAATTTGCTGCTGTAGTGTTTTTTGATTATACCCTGTGAGCCAATATATAATGGCATCTACTTCTGCCTTTGTGCGACCTTTTCTCTCCGCTTTTTGAATATAAAGCGGATACACCCTTGCAAACGTCATCTTATATATTCTTGAATTATCCATAGTTCAGTTTGTAAATTTATTTACGCATCTGGAATATTTGGCTCTACCAAATATTTTAATTTTTCTAATGATTCCTGCCAGCCAAGGTAGCACATCTCAGAAGGTATCGCGTCAGGGATCCCTTCTTGTGTTGCAAAAAACTCCGTCCCGCACAGTACTTTTTTTAACTCTATGGTTGTAATTATTTGTCCAGGAACATTCGGGTCATCAAATTGGTCAGTATATTTTATCAGTTCATTTGGTATAATTTCTAAATATTCCCCACCAAACGAATGGCTACGGCCTGTCGTAAAATTTATAAACGACATTTTGTATGTACCACCAATTTTAAAATCCATACTGTGCACCTTACACACAAAACCAAATGGTGCTAACCAAGCAGTCATAGCATCAGCATCTACAAATGCTTTAAATACTTTTTCAGGACTTGCTGTAAAAACTCGGTGTAATTTTACGCTATTTGCCATGTTGGGAATATTTTATATTGTTACGTTATGCGATGTGATGCAATGATACAATTTTTTTCATCATTGCGCTATATGGGTGGAGACCGTAGCCGATCCACATACACGCTGTTAGCTAAAATGAAAATTTTTTTCAAAAAAGTTTTTTGGCCATGACAAAAATTTCCAATTTTTTATCGTTTACGGGATGTAAATCTTTTTTTATGACCGTATACCCCTGTTTTTGATAAAACTCTTTTGCGGTTACTGTTCCCTTTAAGGTGATTGTTTTGCATCCATGTTTTTTAAGCGAGTCCTCAGCGACTTTAAGGAGACGAGAACCAATACCTTTGCCAACATAGTCTTTGTGAATATACAAACCCCATAGTTCGCAGTCAAATCCATGCTCGCAAAAACCGACTATTTTATCATCTTCTATCGCGACCCATCTTTTACATTCATGAGCATTGCTACGAAAACGCCCTGCATTTGTTCGAACTGACCAAACATAAATCTGGTCTTCTGAATAATCTTTGGCATTTATATTGCGAATTGTTTGACGTTGAAGACGAGCGATTGCGGCATAATCTTCATCTCTTGCTAAGCGAATTTTCATAATGCTTTTGATAAAAATTGCCCCACTTAACTGCTCCACGGGAGCAAAGAGCTACTCGTTATTTAAGAGCACTTCAAGCTTATCAAACATGCCATTCCATCCCTTTTTCATATCTTCTAGCATAGAATCGTCATGGGGATTGTCTCCGGCCATTGTCATGGCAGTAATGCCGTTATCTTCCGTTAGACTGAATTCTACTAATGACTCTACTATCTCTTCCCCAGGTATCCCGTAATGCGAGGATGGAACGGGATTTCCTTGTGAGTCGGTGAATGTATCCAGGAAGGATAGCAATTTTGGCTGCTCAATTATTTGGTATACTCCTCGGCCCCAAAACTCTTTGCCATCTAAGCCTTTATGGCAATATCGAAATACTCCGTCTTTTTTTAAATCAACAGAGATGTGTGATGCCTCCATATCTACTGGAGACCACCATTTTTTTAGCTTATCTTCATTGGTCAATGCTTCCCAAACTTTTTCTATTGGAGCGGAGAATGAGCGTTTTAGAGTTAATTTATTCATATTGGTTTGCTGAAAGTGTTAGTAATTTTTTATTTCGGATAATGTCTGCGCGTAAGCGAAGTTGACTGGTTGTATAATGCGCCGAAGGCCACAGCTGGTCAACTTGGGTGGGCCCGCAGGCGAACCGCTAACGCGCTGCTATATGCTGTACATTTTTTCCTTATAATTATTTTTTATCGTGCTTTCGTAAATAAACTCTGTAAAAACCTTGTGATACCAATCCAAGCAACGCCAGCATAAATAATGGGGGGCCTATATAAATATGCGATATGGTGTCGAGATAAACTTTTTCTGGTTTATCAGTGCGATAAAGAATGGGTACTTGTTCTCCAATAAAAGGTTTGTGAAAAAGGTAGGTGTCTAGCTCTGCTGATACTTCATTGCCACGGATAGTTTTATACTTAACTGTAGGATAATAATGCCGACCTCCCTTATACCTCCATTTTGCGTAATAACTGACTACCGTGGCAGTTTCTTTCTTTGAATTGTAAATATCACGATAAAAATTTACTGTAATAATAGCCATTAATATAAAGATTATACTGCCGGCCAGTAAAAGTATTTTTTTGAGTAAAATGTATTTCATAATCAGCTAAAAAAGTATGGCGTATAACGTTCGCGACTCATGTGAAGTTGTGCGAGTGTATCATAAGCCGAGGGCGACACCCGTGCAAGTTGGGTGAAGCTGAGCTTTGCGAAGCGGAGCCGCATAGTTGCTGTTAGATGCTGTGCTAAAAAATTACATGTTCTTTTTTTCTAGACATTCAACATATAGTTTCTGTGCCTGAGCTGCCGTTTTTTCATCTACCTTAATCATATTTTTTGGTGGAAACTCATCTTGCTTTGTATTCGTAACTTGAGAATAAGATTCGCTCCAACAGTCCTTAATTATTGATGCCTTTCCTAAAAACCAAATAAAAAAAAGAACACCGAGTAGCAGAATTGTTACAATTACTATTAATGTCCATTTGATTACTTTTTTCATCATAATTTGTTAAGAATTTTTTGGCATGGCGCCTAACGTTTGAGAATATGCGATGTTTGTCAGCATATGGGTGGAGCGGAGCGTAACCGCATACGCGCTGTTGGCTGATGTTGGGCTGTTTTTTAATTGAACTATATAATAAGACTATATACTCCTGTGCGCTTTTGGCGCGAGGTCGTTTAGAATTATTTAGTTATAGGTTTTGCCATAGTCGGCAATTCAGTAACTTCCTGTATTTTATCGTTAACGATATCATACGAGAATTTTTTTGAATAATCAGAGAAATATATCTGGGTAAGGTCAGGGTTAACACCAAGCACTTCGAACTTTAACGCACCTACTGGCTTAAAGATGATCGGATCGGTGAGGGAATAGCTTAATTCTTTATTCACTCGCAGACCCTTGTATGCAATTTCCCGCTTTTTATCATTTACTGTCTGCTCACGACTAATGTTAATCGCAGAACCACCATTCAAAGAAAGCGTAAGGCTCCCTGAGCAACCAAAATCACCACCGCACACATCAGTATCAACCTGTAAGGTTTTCTGCTTAGCCTGATTGATGAAATAAAACGTCGTATTCATGGCATCACCACCAGAATTGGTAAGCATGGTAAAGCGCACAGCTGGATCTGTAGTTTTGGAGAAGATAACGGGGTTGTAACCGCTTGAGAGTTCTTTGCTAATTTTATCATATGTTTTAAATAGCTCCTCTTTCTCGCGAACGATAATCTTTTCCAAATCTGTACTGGTTGCGGGTTGAGTGGCCACTTCTTTGGTGTCGGAAGTTGTAGGTTGAGCTGCAACTTCTACCTTAGTGGAATTTTGATTTTGCCAGTAATAAACTCCACCACCAACTACGACAGCGGCTATAACGATAGCGAGGACTACCAACCCAACATTAGTCTTTGCTTGCTCCATAGATTTGCTAGATTAAGAATTAACGAATGAATTATACTTTGATTTACGCATAAAATCAGCCCAATTTCAGCTAACGTCCCAGAATGTGCGATGTTTGTCAGCGGTATAATATGCCCGAAGGGCGACCACTGGCAAATATGGGTGGAGCGACCAACGGGAGCGAAACCGCATATTCTGTGTTGTACGCTGTTTATAGTTTCGATCAAATTAACGGCAAAAATTTATTTTTGTTTTAATCTGGCAAAAAGTAGCCCTATCAAGGAACCGATTATCGGTAAGGTCCATACGGCTACGAATCCAGCCGCCACACATCCTCTACCAGAGCATCGTGTGAGTAACTTGATGGCCTTGGCAAAAATTTCCCAGAACCAATCCATGGCTGGAATCGTAAAGATAAAAGAAGAAAAAAAAGCACTTAAGAATGTGCCAGCCAAAAATCCGATGGTTGCATAGAAGAGATAAGTTTTTTTCGTGGTCATATTTTTGCCGTTATATATTTTAAGTTTTTTAATGGCATACAACGTTCGCGCGTTGGCGAAGTTGGCTGGTTGTATAATGTGCCGAAAGGCCACAACCAGTCAACTTGGGTGAGCCGCAGCCGAACCGCTAACGCGCTGTTAGGCGATGTAAAAAATTTATTTA
>JBAYUX010000004.1:0-43220 GCA_041674865.1 Candidatus Altimarinota bacterium | reverse complement strand
GCGAGATTGAATCTTGCGAGGGCGTCTTCTGTTTTTGGTCCGAAGTTTCCGTTTGGAGCAACGGTCATATAACCAAGAATGAGCAAAGCATTTTGCAACATGAGAACATCATCTCCTGACATTCCTCTTCCGAGATCTCTGGTCATTCCGTTGATTCCTTCTGCGAGGTATTTCTTTTTCTCGGGTAAGGACATGGTTTTGAAAGACTCGTGAGGCGCTGGAGAAATTGCTGTTTTGGATTTCCTTCCATCGTTATTGAAATCGCTAAATGTATCTGCGATGAAGTTGAATAAATCGGTTCCTCGTGGTGCTTGGTTTTTCAAGTAATAAATAAATGCTACTGGCTCTGTTGGCCAGCCGTTATTTTCAAGAAGTGCCCGATTTCTATTGAGCATATTCTTCAAAGCTTCTTCGTGATAAGCAAACAACGCTCCGCTTGCAACTTCACTTTCTTCGAAGCTTAGTAAAAGTGTTTTGACACCATTTTTGGTAAGGCGTGCTCGATACTGTTCTATGTTTGCAATTTGACCAGCTTCTGTAAGTGATTTAATTGCCATCCATCCAACTGGCTTATTTTGACCTACTCGCTCTAGGTCTGATAAACATTTTACTCTTTCTGCTTCTTTGTATTCAGTAGATGTTCCTACTGGATATGTGCCGTGAATATAGATGGGATTTTCTTCTTCTTTTGAATTGAGCAAAACGATGCACGTTGTGCTTTGTTTTCCGTCTGCATATGCGACTGAAACATATACTCGCTGATCCCTTACTCCTTTTTCCATCGCGATAGTGACGTTGCTATTTTCTGTTTTTAGTTGATGGATTTTTTCTGTCACTTGTTGATCATTCCATCCCAAAAAATTCGATAGTTCTGCTATCGCATCTTCTGGTGATATTTTTTGATTTAGTGGAAGCGAGTTAGATGGAGTAAGCATGGGGTTGTGTTTATCCCAATATTCTCCTGAGCCAAGCTCGGGGGCCTGATTCTTGTGGCTGAGGTCGAGGTACTCGGGTCATTACTGCGGTGTCTTCAACTTCTTTGTCCTGTATCGCGACTAATTGTTCTCGTCTTTCCTCTACATAGCCTCGCATCGTCCGAAGGTCTTGCGCTGAAAGATTATTTGGATTTCTTTGTATAAAGTCTTCAACTTCTCTTATTTCACTCTCTATATAAGACACATCTCCCTCATCCATGATAAGTGGAGCGGCATTGATCACAATTCCACACTCTCTTGTTGTATATTTTTGCATCACTGAAAGAAGTCGCTGATGCGGTCGAATTCCGACTACGTAGACTTGTCCTTGTTCTGATTCAGTATTGTTGTTAGGTTGGTTTGCACCCATGTTTTTTTGTGATGAATTGTTTTTGTTTATTCCTGTTCCGCCGCAGTATCACCACTCAACTGTCCCTTCAGCTTTCCGTATTCAGTGGCGAAGAACTTTACTGCATTGAGACATTCTCGAGCTTTTACGTTTTCTGGATCTAATACAAGTACCTTCGTAAACATTCGCATAGCGCGTTCGAAGTTTTTCTCATTCATATAGAGAACGCCAAGGTCGGTCAAGATCAATGCGTCGTTTGGTGCGAGGTTTAATGCTCGTTCGAGGAGAATGACACCTTGTCGCTTTTCGCCGTTGTGATAAATGCTCCAGCCGAGGCATCGGAGAATTTCTGGGTGATTAGGGAAGAGCTCTTCTGCTTTTTCGAGATATTCAATAGATGTCTTCCACTTTCCCATGCAAGAATAGACGAATCCCATGAGGTAGTTTCCGTTTGGACTCTGTGGGTCGAGAGCAATAGCTCGGTCAAGTGCACGCTTCGCCTTCTGATATTCACGAAGGGTGAGATAGTTGTCAGCAATTTCTTCATACGCCTCTGTGAAGTCGAGATCGTAGTTCAAGATGCGTTCGCAAATTTTGATCGCCTCCTGGTGATCGCCATGTTGCTTTTTTGTTTCAGCCTCCTCGAGCAGCGATTGCATGTCGTACATAGAAATTTTGTTTAGATTTTTATTTTGTATTTTGATGTGTTGATTAGTTCGTTTGCATGTTTTTGCTTTGCGAACCTCGATCAATGCATCTAGATATAATAGCAGAAAATGCGTTCTTTTTCAAGAACCATAGAGCGTTTTGTGCATAACTTTCTTATGTGCTATTGCTAAAAATTACGGAAGATTTCTAATACTAATTTTCTGTGCGCAAGGAGACACAAGCGTGTACGCACGGAAATAGGCATCCTATATATGATTCATAGGCTGTATGTCTTTTTGAAGCTGGAATTATGCTGCCTGGTAGTTGATGGCTTCGAGAAGTTTTGGACTTAATTTAGAGTATTCCTTCCATTTAAGGTGAGGATTACTTGCTCCACCAAAGAGTTGCTCTATGCGATGACCTGGATTGTTTGGATCCTCGGTAATGGCGTAAGTATCTACGATTGAAAACTTTCCTGTTCTGACAGCTTCTTCTTTAAGCCATGCGTTATAGGCTGCACGAGTTGGTTTGTTGGATGAGTGTTCTCCGGGCGCCATGAGGGTTCCAACCCGAATTTTTGCATCTGGATTAATACTTTTGATTGCGCTGATCATAAGATAAAAATTATCCTGCATCTTTTTTAGAGGATATCCCTCTCTCCCCGCTAAATTATTTCCACCACACTGAAATACGACTGTGTCTGCATTTTTAATTGCTTGTCGATCTTGCTCTGGGAGCGCTCTGATGTTGGCCGCAATACTCTGCATGGTTTTTCCTACATAATCAAAAGATCGTATGCCTTTTTTGGCGAGACTTCCCTTGAGGCCTTGAACCTGTGAATCTCCGATAAATACAGGTCTGCGCGTAACTTGAATTTCGTTTGATTCTCCTCCTCGTGCTAACGATGGTTCGGTTTGCGCTGCTCGTGCTTGTTCTGTTGGTGCTGATGCCGGTGGCGTGAGCTTCTCGCTTCCACGAAGTCCTGCTTGGGCACTGTGTGCTTCTCCGACGGTTGCTTGTACTTTTTGCATGGAATCTTTTTCTAGTTTTGTGGCGCTTTCCATTTGTTTTGCATCGAATGGCATAATGTCTTTGTAGGCGATGAAGAGCTTAGTTCCCGTGAAACTCGACATGTATTTATTTTTTCTTGATCGGTATTCACCACCACGTGTGCCCGGCGAACGCTTCGTTTCTGTGCCATTACTTTCTCCGCCGAAAGAGACGTTACTTGCATTTGGCGGGAAGAGGTGACCGGCACCAATGCCTTTTTGTTCGGCAAAAGCGAGTTTGCCAAAGTCGAGCGTGACGTTCATGCCCTTTTCCCCGAACTCAATATTTTTTCCGATGATAGCAAGGAGGTCTGCTTGAGGCTGTGAACGAAGTTGTTCTTTTTTCTGATCGTCGTTGAGATTCGGATCGCTATCGATTTTTTGTAAGGCCTCGGCAACCTTTTTTTGCTGCTCTGGATTGCTTCGAATTGACACAACTTTGTCGAGGAATTCACGAAAGGCACCACCCTTTTTGAGGGCGTCTATTTTTTCCATACGTTCCAGTCCTTTGAAACCAGGAATGTCCTTTGGCTGTTCGGGTGCTTTTGGTTGCGCTTCTGGTCCTGCCATTGTGTATTTTTATGTTTCTTTTTATTATATCACAAATGAAGCTAAACGGCAATATGTGCGCAGTGGCTCATTTTTATGACTTTCGGTGTGACCTTTTGGCTTACAGATCTATTTTGTCTCCAATTGCATTCCGAGTTGGTTTTGTGAGACTTGAGAAGTCTAGGTCAGGAACTTCTGGACGGCCTTTTGGCACCGTAGGTCGTATTCGGGCTCGTGGGCCACGCATTCTTTCTTGTTGATCGAGATGCCGCACAAAATCTTCTATTCCAATGGTTCTTGTAGGATCGTCATGTGTTGTTTGTTCGTCGGCCATTGCGCTTTGAAATAATCGAGCACTCGTGCTGAGTGGTTCTGCTGTAGTTGCTGTATCGTCGTCAAAAGGACCCCTTTCATCCATACAAGAGAGAGTTATAGATATTATGTATTTATACTTTGAACAAATCTTTCAGATACTTTTTAAGTTCTGGGCCGAGGTCTGGTCTTAGAAGTGCGAAGTCGATGGTTGCCTTGATGAGACCGAGTTTGTCGCCGGTGTCGTAATGCTGGCCTTCAACTTCGTAGCCATAGATTTTTTGAGACTTGCCGAGTTCACGGAGACCGTCGATGAGGCGAAGTTCGCCATCTGGGTGACTTGCGTTGGCCTTTTCAAGTGCGGCAATGATTTCCGGCGTGAGAATATACTTTCCGATGATCGCGAGATTGCTTGGAGCTTTTTCTGGTTTTGGTTTTTCAACGAGTGTCTCGATTTCGTAGAGACGTTTGTCGCCAGTTTTGACACTGAGATTTGGGCCGATGATTCCGTAGAGATGCGTTTTGTTTGGCTCAACTTTGTCGAGTGCGATGATCGATGCCTGCTTTTCATAAAACTGATCGAGGAGCTGTTTGGTTCCTGGAACTTTGTTAGCGATAATGTCGTCACCGAAAAGTACGGCGAATGGTTCGTTGCCGATGACTTCTTTTGCGCAGAGAATAGCGTCTCCGTCGCCTTTTGGTTCAGACTGACGAACGTAGATGAACTTCGCAAGTTTTGAAATTTTTCGAATGTCTTTGAGGAGGTTGTGTTTTCCTTTTTCGACGAGATTGTGTTCGAGTTCCCACGATGAGTCGAAGTGATCTTCGATGGCGCGCTTACCACGACCGGTGACGATAATGATTTCCGTGATGCCAGAATCGACAGCTTCCTCAACGAGATATTGAATGACTGGCTTGTCGACGATTGGAAGCATCTCTTTTGGCTGAGACTTGGTGGCGGGAAGGAATCTCGTTCCAAATCCTGCGGCAGGGAAGACGGCTTTTCGAATTTTTTGAGTCATGTGGGTTGGGCGCTATTTAGGTTTTGATGCGAATAACTTTTGTCTGGAGTTTCTCGACTTTTGGTATGGCTATGCGGAGAATTCCATTTTTGAATGAGGCGGCTATTTTTGCAGAATCAGCGGAGGCTGGCAAGACAATTGAGCGTGAAAAGTCCCCCCAGAAGCACTCTTTGGTCAGATAATCTTCCTCTGGAACCTTGTCGTCGAGCTTCCGTTTGCCTTTAATCGTGAGAACTTCATCCGTGACAGAGATGTTGAGTTCATCTTCTGTGACGCCAGCGACAGCAGAGAGAATGATGATTTCTGAGTCGGTCTGATAGATATCGAGGGCGAGCTGGCCCTCTTGTTCATCGTAATGACCAATTGGTGTTGATGGTTTTTGAGCCATAGGAAGTTTGAGTGAGGAGGTGAGTGGGAGGGGATTTTAGTTGTATATCGTCGATGAATATTACGCGACCTTTCCTTTTTTCTCAGCATCTTTCTTCTGTTCCTTTTCGAGTTCCTTTTCTGGAGAGTCGAAATGTGCGAGGAACTCGTCGCGGTTGAGTGTTTCTTTTTCAATGAGTTCTCCTGCAATTTTTTCCATAAGTTTCTTGTTCTTTGTGATTGTATCCTTTGCATGTTTGTATGCCTCGTCGACATATTTCTTTACGGCCTCATCGATTTTTTGCGCCATTGATTCGGAATAGTTCTTTGCATGACCGAGATCTCGTCCGATAAATACTTCGTGATTTTTTTCACCGTAGATGACCTGTCCAAGATCGGACATTCCGTACTCAGTTACCATGCGACGTGCGATTCCTGTGGCCTTCTCGAGGTCGTTACTTGCACCAGTCGTAACATCACCGAAGAAGACTTCTTCCGCGCAGTAACCACCAAGGAGTGACGCCATCTCGTCGATGAACTTCGCTCGTGCGTAGAGATGCTTGTCTTCGTCTGGAACGAACCAGGTGACACCGAGAGCCATGCCACGTGAGACGATAGAAATCTTTTGAACTGGATCGCAGTTTTCCGTGAGATGACCAACAATTGCGTGACCAACTTCATGGAAGGCGGTGATCTTTTTTTCTTTTTCATTGAGGACGCGAGACTTTCGTTCAGGACCCATGAGAACTTTTTCAATCGACTTCTCGAGGTCGTCCATGAGGATTGTTTTTCGATTGTGTCGAGCGGCAAGAATAGCTGCCTCGTTCATGAGATTTTCGAGATCGGCACCAGAGAAACCAGGCGTGTGCTTTCCAATTTTTTCAAGATCGACGTCGTCAGCAAGTGGCTTGTTTCGGCCGTGAACTTTGAGAATAGCGATACGATCTGGAAGATCCGGAAGATCGACAACAACACGTCGGTCGAAACGTCCTGGACGAAGGAGGGCTGGATCGAGAATGTCTGGTCGGTTTGTGGCGGCCATGACAATAACATTGGTATCCTTCTCGAATCCATCCATCTCCGTGAGGATTTGGTTGAGGGTTTGCTCGCGTTCATCATGGCCGCCGCCAACTCCCGCACCGCGGTGTCTTCCGACGGCATCAATTTCATCGATGAAGATAATACATGGAGCATTGCGTGCTGCTTTCTTGAATAAGTCTCGTACGCGTGACGCACCAACACCCACAAACATTTCGACGAATTCTGAACCAGAGATTGAGAAGAATGGAACGCCTGCCTCGCCAGCAACGGCTCGTGCAAGCAGCGTTTTACCTGTACCTGGCGAACCAACGAGCAAGACGCCCTTTGGAATTTTCGCACCAATTTCCAAATACTTTCCTGGATTTTTTAAGAAGTCGACGATTTCTACGAGTTCCTGTTTTGCTTCTTCTGCACCTGCTACATCTTCGAATGTCGTCTTTCCTTTTTCTTTGTCATAGAGTTTTGCCTTACTCTTACTAAATGACATTGCCTGGTTATTACTGCTCTGTGCCTGCTTCATCATGTATGCGAGTACAGCAACGATCAAAATAATTGGGAAGGCGCTCATAATGAGATTGAGCCAGAAGTCACTCGACTCAGTTGGCGTTACCTCGATTTTCATCTGAGCGACCTGATCTTTTGATACTCCGCCTTTATCGAGAAGGTCGTAGAGATCCTGGGATCCTTCTTTGTACGCGTATTCTTTGCTTCCATCAGTTCTCGTGATATCGAGCTGATTCTTTACAATATTAATCGCTTCAATCTTTCCGTCCTTCACTTCTTGGATAATAGTATTGAGACTTACTTTTGTTGAGATTTCTGCATTTCTTGACCACAAAAGAAATCCTGCACTTATGACAAGAGCAATGATAATGAGGTAAAGAAAGCTATTTTGTTTTTTCTGAGGAGCTGGATTCATATTGCATTGAGTCAAGAAATGTTAATAAGAAACGTATGTAGGAAATGCGCCACTATTTTACTCTTTTTCTGTCCTTGAACCAAGGTTCTTCCTGGGCTTACTCATCATGTTCGTGCTTTTCGTCGAGAATCTGAATTTCGATTACCGGTGATTCAAAAAGTTTTGGATCGGCACCCTTGTCGATGCGATATTTTCCAACAGCGACAATCTTTCCATCATCATCAACGATAATTGGAATATTTTTTCGAAGTTCTCTTCGGATTTTTTTATCTACAAAGAAGTCCTGAACCTTTTTACTTCCGCTCATGCCAGTTGGATGAAATCGATCTCCGTCTTTGACACTTCGGATGAAGAATTGATTATCTGGCTTGCGTAAGCTCACGTAGACGGCATCCTTCTTCGTCTTCTTTGGAATTTTCTGATGGATACGTGTGATAATTTTTCCACCTGGAAAGCTCAAGCTTCCTGGCATTGGGAGAAGAATAACGTCTTCGGTGAGATGTGGCTTGTCGAATGTTTTTTCTTTTTGAAAGTGCGCTTTCCCGTAAGCGATGGTAATACTCAATCGATTTCCTAAGATTTTCTCACTACCAGTTCGCTCTTTTTGAATAATATCGAGGAAGTCGTTGATATTGTCCGTTGTGAGAAGTTCAGTTGATCCATGAAAGATTTCATAGATAGATTGAATCACGTTTTTCTGAACTGTTGGAAACAATCCTTTCAATGGTCCGATTGGGCAGATGATTTCAGTAGGGGAAACTTCGCAAAATAATTTAATAAATTCAAGAGAAAGAGATGTAAGCATCTCGTCAATTTCGCTGAAGTAGAAGCTCTTTTCATGGAAATTACTTTTGAAACTTGGATTGAGTTTTTCGATCGCAGGAATCACAATATGACGAATATAATTTCGTGTATATATAGTTTCCTTGTTGGTTGCATCTTCTCGGAAGGTGATTTTTTTTCGTCGGCAGTAGCTGACAAGTTCTTCTTTTGAAAAATCGAGAAGGGGACGAATGATCCCTTTCGCAACCATCTGAATTCCACTCAATCCTCGAACACTTGATCCGCGAATGAGATTGAAAAGCATCGTCTCAACGTTGTCATCACGGTGATGTGCCGTGAAGATTTGAGTTGCACCATATCGTTCTTTGAGTCGGAAAAAGAATGCCTTTCGAATATTTCGTCCGGCCTCTTCGAGTGTGAGTTTTTGGCTTTTACTATAGGCTTCTACGTCGACACGTTCAACGTCGCAGTCGAGTCTGTATTTCTTTGCTGTTGCACGAACGAGTCGTTCATCGAGATCACTTGCTCGTCCTCGGAGCTTATGATTGACGTGTGCTACGACGATATTCATCGGATGGTTGATTGAGATTTTTCTCAAAACAGAGAGAAGCGCCATTGAGTCTGACCCTCCGGATACGCCAACGATGATTGTTCCGTTTTCTTCAACATAGTGAGTTACAATTGCCTCCACAGTGTTTTCAAGAATAGACGGTATGTCCTTCATCTTTTCCTTGATACTCTTTTTTTGATTCTTTTTGTTCGGCTTTTTCATAGATTTAGATTATCGAGCGAGCTTTGGATTGGCGTTTATGAGACTAATGATGAGGTCGATATTGTCGTCTGGCGCGGCCTGGTTGGGAATGACTTTCCCGCAGTTGGTGCATTGATGAGTGATGATGTAGATTCCTTTTCTTCCGATCGAGACGGTTTCCGGCTTCATAAGTCCTTGACACTGACTCTGTCTGTCGCCAGGAATAGCTTCATCTACGTGAAGAGAATAAAGGCATTTTGAGCGGTGGTTGAGCGGTTTTCCCGAAGTTCTGAGGTTTTTAGCTCCACAATTGGCACATACAAAGGGGTCTTTTCGAGCGATGAGGCGCTTTCGAAGCTGATCTTGTGGCTCTTTCTTGGGTGTGGATGGAGACGGATTCTTACTTGCTCTAAGCTTCAAAATTTGGTATAATACTATGAAATAAAAATAAATCGCATCCTATGTCTACTTTTACCCCGCAAGATCAGTCACAAGCTCCTCGTAGTCCAGCTTTGTCCTTCTTTCTCTTAGCAGTAGTTTTGAGTCTACTCTTATTGGCATATGTCGTCTACCTTTTTGTGGCTCAGCTCTCTACAAAAAAGGAGGCAGAGGTTTATGGCCAGGAGACTACACAATTGCAGCAACAGGTTAATACGCTCACTCAGAAAAAAGTGGGTTATCTTCAGAAAGCAAAGCAGGTTCTGGATAAAATCGATAGTCAGCGCATTTATTGGTCCAAGGTGGTTCACGATGCGCTTCTCGTTATGCCAAAGGATGCAAAAACTGGAGCCGCAAAATCCGACTTCCTCTCATACTCTGGTAGTAGTGATGGAAAGCTTATTATGAGTATGAAGACGGTTGCTGGAAGTCAGAGTCCCTATAACGATGTTGCCGACGTGGTGAGTGCCTTTTCTAAGTCATCCGTCTTTAGTAGCGTTTTTGTTCCGACGATTTCAAAAAACCAAAACGATCAAGGGCAGGCCGTTCTTACTTATGTCTTAAATCTCACATACCATGGAGAATAAACAAAATTTTTATCTTACGGCCGCAGTCATTCTCGTTGTTGTGATGCTCCTCGGAGTTCCGTTCGCGGTTTTTCCTTTGAGTTCTAAACTCGACGATGTTCGAAAGATGCGTGATGACGCTTTGACAGCAAAAGCGAATGTTACGAGTGATCTTCAGGTTCTTCAAACGGCTCAACAGGCTCTTGATGGGGTTTCTGAGGTGAAGCAGTCTGAATATCTCGATGCGATCCCAGAAGGTGTTCAACAGGATACGTTGATCAAAAATATTAATGATCTTGCTACAAAGTATGGTGTCACACTCTCAAGTGTTCAATTTGGATTGAGTGACACACAAGAACTTCCGAAGCGGGTGAGTGTGAGCGCGAGCTTCCAGAGTGGATATAGCGATTTGCTGGAGTTTTTGCGAGCGCTTGAGGCGAACCGACGACGTATTCACGTGAAGTCGATTAGTGTTCAAATTATTCCGCAAGGAGGCGTAAATGCTGTGAACTTTTCTCTCGATATGGAAGCTTTTTATCAGGGTGCGTAATTGTAATACGTAGATATATTTTATGGAATCTTTCGAATCACAATCATTACAGACTAGTTCATCATCACAAGAAAATTCATCATCTTCCATTCTCAAAAATGTTTCTGAGAAGCCGGTAGAAGAGATTGTATATGGCGTCTATGACAATTCCCGTGCGAATGTCCTCCGTCAGCTCAATGATTTTCTCGTTGATCATAGCAAGGTGAGTCTCAAGGAAAAGTCTTACGTTTTCTATTTGTTATCGGTCATGGTGGATAGCGGAGTTCCGCTTATTCAGTCACTTCGAATTGTGGCTCGCCGAACCACAAGTGAACGTATGCGACGAGTGTTATTTACGGTTGCCTTTGATGTAGAAAAAGGTAAAAACTTTGCCGACAGTCTCGCTCGATTTCCAGATGTTTTTGAAGAATTTGAAATTGGAGTTATTCGAAGTGGTGAAATTTCTGGTCACTTGGACAGAATGCTTTCACGTCTCGCTATCGAAGTTGAAGATGCCTACGACCTTCAGTCTCAATTATGGAGTGCGGCGTTTTATCCGATTACTGTTTTTGCCGTCTTGCTCGTCGTTGGATTTGGTGTGATGACCTTTTTGGTTCCACGAATTTTGGGATTTTCTCAGGATTTAATTGGTGCCGGACATGCGCTTCCTCCAGCTACTCAGGCGCTTATTAGTACTCAGCATTTTATTACGAGTTATTGGTGGTTACTGTTCCTCCTTGTATTCGGAGGATATGGACTTTGGAATTTTTACGTTAAAACTGGAACAGGGAAGTTGCAGTGGGACCTCTTTGTTTTGAAACTTCCAGTTCTTGGAATGCTCCGAAGAAAAATATATGTTCTTCGAATTATTCGATTGCTCGCGATTCTTCTTGAATCGGGACTTCCAATTCTTGTGACTTTAAAAATGGTTGCCAAAAGTATTCCAAATGAAGTGTATAAATTGAAATTATGGGATGCGATGAATCAAGTTCAGCAAGGCGGAAAACTTCATACAGCTTTTCAGGATAACTCATTCTTGTTTCCAGAAGAGGTGACATCAATGCTCGCCATTGGTGAGCAGTCTGCGACGATTGCACAGAGTGCTGGTCGTGCTGCGATGCAGTATGAAAAGGAAATTAAACACACATTAAAGAAGCTCACGACGATCTTTGAGCCAGCACTTATTATTATCGCTGGTGTCTTTGTTGCCGTGATGGCGCTCGCTGTTTTGATGCCGATCTTTGATCTTACGAGCCAGATTTAATCTCACCTCAATGTCACATGCTTTCTCTCAAACATCAAAAACATAGAGGCTTTACGCTTATCGAACTCGTGATGGTTATCGCGATTATTGGAGTTATTGTCGCGATGTCTTTGTCGAGCTATATGGGTTATCGAAAGAGCATCACGTTATCATTGGCAGTTGATTCTTTGCAGTCTGCTGTGAAGCAAATTCAACAGCAGGCACGATCAGGAAAGACTCTTGCTGACGGAACGACACCTTGTTATGGTCTTATTTTTGAGCAAGGAAAACCAGTTCAGTTCGTGACCGCGACGTATCAAAAGACAAGCGGCAAAAATACATCTGCTGATCAAATTTGCACTCAAGAGAAGATAGGGAACTCAATTCCCCTTATGAATGGCGTGAATGTAACTGGTGTTAATTCCTCAATCAATATGCGCGTTTTTGCTACTCCACCTCGTGGAGATTTAATAACTCCTGGACTTGATATCAATGCTTCTTCTTTTCACATTCGACTTCAGTTCGGTAGTGATTCTACGAAGTGGATTGGTGTGAAAATGAATCTTCCGTTTGGCATTTTAGAACGAGAACAACTCTAATAATATTATGAAAAATTTTCTTACACATTTACAATCACGTGCTCAATCACGATTGCGCACACGAGATGGATTTACACTCCTAGAGCTGATTATTAGCTTTTCTGTTATGTCGATTGTTGTTTTTGGTGCGACGAGTTTGTATGTGACATCTATTCGTTCCAATGCTGCTCAAGTAGAAAAATTTATCGCCTACAATCTCGCTCAGGAAGGTCTCGAAGGTGTTCGAAATATTCGCGATACCTACTTTCGCCAATCACTTCCTTGGGATGGAAGCGACACTTCTGTTTCTTTGGTCGATAAACCATTTATTGATGGAACCTATGTGATTTCACGAAAGATTTCTCTTCCAATTATTCAGTCTTTTCAGTCTGGAAGTAAAGAGTCGGTCAAAAGTAGTATGCCTTGGATTTTTAAGGCTTTGAGCCAAAAAGAAGATGGTCTTATTTACGAAGTTCATGCACAGGAAAATGCAGGCGTTCCGTATTATGTAAACAAAATGGACTCACTTCCTGCGGACAGTACACCGACTATGTATAACCGATCGATTACGCTTTCTAAGATTGATCAGAATCGAATGCTTGTCGTAGCGCATGTTGAGTGGGTTGATCATGGAATTCCGAAATTTCTCGACCTTACAACAGAACTTACTAACTGGAAACAGCGACCATTCTAATACTATTTATGAATTTCTTTTCATCAACCACTCAGGCGAATCGTAAACGAAAAGGTTTCACTCTCATTGAAATCCTCGTCTCGTTGTCGATTTTTTTGATCTTGCTTGGCGCGCTGATGACCTCGTTCTTTCAGCTCTATAGAGCGCAGCGTGATGCGAATGATGTTCGAAAGGTTGTTGCCGATTTACGTACACTTTCAAATTTTGTCCAAGACGAGATGCGAACGAAGACGATCGATTTTTATTCATATAGTCCAACGTATCGTTTTTCTTTTGATACTCCGCAGCATGTTTTGTATCTTACCGATAAAAATGGAACGCATCAGACGACGATTACTTTTATTCCTTCTCCGAAGGACGTTGTTGGTAGTGAGAATGGTGGAAGTGTCGTTTTTACGAAACAAGTTCGAATTGATAAAGATCACAGCTGGAGCGCTGATTCAGGTTTTGCTGGTGATCCAAAACAGATTTCTATTCCTCATGTTCAGCTAAAAGACGTTTCATTCTCTCTTGCGCCGATGGGTGATCCAAATGCGAGAGTTGGAAATGTAAATAATCTTAGCGATAGCACGTTACAGATGCAGCCGTCGGTAACGATGCACGTTCGATTTGGAAATAATTACTACTTACAAACTACTTTTTCTTCACGTGTTTATTAAACCATGAATATTTTTACTTCACATCGACGGGGAAGTGCACTGATTACCACATTGTTGGTGACCGCACTCATCATGCTCACTGCCGTGGGTATTGCTCAGTTGATTACGGGAGATATTCGGACGGGAGGGGAGTTTGTGCAAGATGGAAAGGCTTTATATATGGCTGAGGGTGGCCTAGAACGTGGCTTACTTACCCTGAAAGATCAATTGCCTGGATATCAACCAAAGTTGGTGAAGGGCGGTGTCGATAAGGAAAATCTTTCATACGAAACGAATTTCAAAACTCAGTCGAATGATATTCCTCACATCGAGCCAGGCATGGTAAGTGTTTTGAATAAGGCGGATGCGTACAATACGCTTTCGGCTCAGCATTCTGTTGCCGTTCCCTTATTTACGGTTGATGACGCGGGCGTGGCTCATAATATTCAAGACTTCCTTGTGAAGTATTATGTACCGTTTGATCTCTCGAAAAATATTGCTGAATCACAATTGCAAGATATCGATTTTTTCCGATGGAAGATTGTTGGTATTGCACCTGATACGAAAAAAGCTGAGTCTGTAAGCGACTTTACCTCTGCTTCTGATTTTGCTATCGCCGAGAAGCCAAACTGTTTCGGAACCTCAAAAGAAAAAGTTCAGGAGAAATTTTCTGATGTAATTCCTGACTGTATTCCCGATATGGTGAAGTCTTCTTCGGATGTACAGAATTGTCAGTACAATCAAGCAAGATCGTATTACAAATACACGGTAAAGACTTCGTACGATGGATTTGAAGATAGCGCTCCTATTGAAGTTCTCGATACGCCTTGTTATGCGATTGCCGACTTTCTTGCGAATCACGATCAGAACTATTTGATCCTTACGAATCTCGTGAACCCCGATATCATTCAGGCGTTAAGTCCTGATGCTCAATCCGCGCTTTCTTACATCAAATATCGCGTCGTGACTACCGAGCCGGTTTTGCGAGATAAGGTTACGATCGAATCGACAGGAAACTCTGGTGGTATTCTCGGCGGCGTTGGCGCTGCCCTCCTTGGCGGTTCTACTAAAAAACTCGATCTTCAGCTTTCTGGCGAGGCCTTCTTGCCGGTCTTCAACTTCTCGATCTACCAGACGGATCTTAAGAAGAAGTAGGTTGTAGGCATGATTCAATATTGCCCTGGAGTGTATTTTTCTGCTAGGATGAGCCCACATCCGCTTTATTTTTTCTATGCAAAAATCCTTTTTTATTACGACGTCGATTGCTTACGTAAATTCAGTTCCGCATATTGGTTTTGCGATGGAATTGGTGCAGGCAGATGTTCTTGCTCGTTATCACCGGCTCAAGGGTGAAAAAGTTTTTTATGAAACGGGTACGGATGAGCATGGTATCAAGATTTTCAGAACGGCTGCAGACCTTAACATGACTCCTCAGGAAATGGTCGATAAAAACGCAGCGAGATTCCAGGATCTCACTAAAGCCCTCAACATCTCCAATGATTTTTTTGTTCGTACAACGAATCCAGATCACAAGCGTGGCGCTCAGAAAATTTGGCAGAAGATGGCCGAAAATGGTGAGGATGGCAAAAAAGATATCTACAAAGGCACATACGAAGGTCTCTACTGTGTAGGTTGCGAGGCGTACGTCCTTGAAAAGGATCTCGTTGATGGCAACTGCTCTATTCACAAGAAGCCGCCAGAACTTCTCAAAGAAGATAATTATTTCTTTCGACTCTCGAAGTATTCTGCGCAGATCAAGCAACTCATCGAAACCGATAAACTTAAAGTTGTTCCAGAGGCACGCAAGAATGAAATTCTCAATATCATCGGCGAAGGCCTTCCTGATGTCAGTTTTTCACGTCCGAACTCAATGCTTCCATGGGGCGTTCCAGTTCCTGGCGACGACGCGCAGGTGATGTATGTCTGGTGCGATGCGCTTTCGAATTATATTACAGGTATCGGATATAACGGAGACGACGATCAGCAAAATGAAACCTTCAAAACATTCTGGCCAGCCCAGGTCCACCTCATTGGAAAGGATATTCTCCGATTTCATGCAGGTGTTTGGATTGGCATGCTCTTGTCCGCCGGACTTGCAATACCAGAAAATATTTACGTTCACGGATTTATTACGTCCGAAGGTCAGAAGATGAGTAAGTCTCTCGGTAATGTTGTCGATCCTTTTGAATTCACTGAAAAATATGGCATCGATCCGGTGAGATATTATTTATTGAAAGAAATTCCAACGACTGATGATGGTGACTTTAGCAAAGAAAGATTCCTCGGAGTGTATGGCTCAGATTTGGCTAACAGCCTTGGAAATCTCGTCTATCGTGTTTTCTCTATGAATGAGAAATACTTCGAAGGGAAGATTGTGAAAAAAACTACAGATGCACCTGCTACATTAACCGCACCACTTCCTGAGCTCATCACTCGATACCATGCATCTATCGATGGATTTGATTTGAAGTCTACGGTTGAACTCGTTGTGAAACTTATGAATGCTGGCAACGAACATGTTGAAATCTCAAAACCTTGGGCACTCGCAAAAACTGACATGGATAAGCTTGCTGAGGTTATGTACCAACTTCTCGAACTCATTCGTATCATCGCCGTTTTACTTTCTCCATTTCTCCCTACCACTGCCGAAAAAATCCTCGCTCAATACGGCGAGTCTGGAAAAGTAAGCGACATGGAGGGTGGTCTCGATACCGCTCTTATCTGGGGCCAACTTCCTGAAGGCCTACAGCTCACAAAAGGGGAGCCGCTGTTTCCGAGGTTGGAGGAGTAGGTCTATGGGAGTGTTTCTACAGTGTCCGTCATGTTATCCTCAATCTTTTTTTGCTCTGCTGCTTGATCCGCTGCTGCTTTTTGCTCTGTTGCTTGTTTCTGCGTTGCCTGTTTATCATTTGCCCCCTGTATCACCGGAAACGGCTGAATAATAAGTCGTACGATCAAGTATGAGAACATGACGAGTGCGAGGCCGAGAAGTGCCCAGGTAAGTTCACGTTTGGCGTTTTCGATTTGGGTATCTTCGCCCATCGCGAAGGCGTAATCGCCACCAGCTCGAACGATGAACATGACCGCAAGCGGTGCGGCTATGAAGAGCAGGAGATTGGCGATGTACTGTAGGACAATATTAAAAGCTGAGACAGCTGCGTCTTGCTGAGTATTACCTGCCTCGTTATTATTGGCAGCATTTACTTTTTCCTGAATCGCTGTGTTGAGATCTTGGAGTCCGGCATTCTTTGGCACGAGATAATCAGGAATTCCGACCGCTGCTTGTGTAGCGGTGAAAAGTGTCATACTAAGAATGACTGATGCGAGAATGATGGAAATCTTTTTCATAGTATTATAGTGGCTTGATGAGCGTGATAGCACGAACAATAGCATATGATGCTGCGATAATAACATCGCCGATGGCTATATAAATAATGATCGTCTTTGCTTTTGTCTGCTTATCCTCTTCGCCGTCTGAGAAGACAAGAATCACTCCTGCTACAACTGTTCCGACAAATGTCATGACGACTGCGACTCCTGAAAGAATTTTGATAATTCCAGCAAATACATCAGCGAACGATCCTTCTTGTGTGGATTTAACTTGTTTTGATAAATCTTTGAGATTTTTGTTTACATCTTTTCCGTCGATTTGTATGTTTTGAACCTTGAAAATTTTATCAATACCTTCTTCAGCAGCTATGTCTGCTGGAGTTTGCACTACCGCAAGCGCAACGGTTGGTACAGTCATCACGAGTGTCATCATGAACGCGATAATGTAGGTTTGAAACTTTTTCATGGTTTTTTCTGTTTATTTACGCTCCGATTTTAAGTTTGAGAAGTATCGATACGAAGGCGTACGAGAGCATCGCTACGGCAATTCCCACAGCTGCCCACTTCATGATTTTTTTTGCTTTTTCTGTCTGCCCCTCCTCGCCAAATGATACGACATACAGAACACCTCCGTATACGAATGATACGAGCGCCATGCTTCCGGTAAATCCTACAAAGAAAGTTGTAAGAAATGGAATAACGAATGTAACTCCATAGCCTCCGTTAACTCCACCTTGGCCTTTGAGTGCCTCCTGTTGCCCAATCTCTGGTCCTGACAATGACTTCGGTTTTGGTATAAATGATTGCGCATAGGCTGCCTGTAGACCCAAGGTCATAACAAGAAGTGATACGGTGATGATGATTTTTGCGAGTGGTTTCATGGGGTTGTTTTTATGTGGCTCCGTCTGGAAGTGCATTCGGATCAGCAGGAGCATCTTTAATGTTGCTAGAGGTTGGTTCTTCCCCGTCCTTTGTCACCTCTGTTGGCGGATTCTGTCCACTATAATCTGGTGCTTGGAAGAATGTTGGATTGATGACGTAGAGAAGCGCTGATGCGAAAAAGAGTAATGCGATACCTCCAATTGCTTGGACTATTCGACCTTTGGCTTCTCCTACGACCGATGGTTCACCTTCACCCTTGGCGACTGAAATCTGAATTCCGCTAATGACGACGGTGAGTACCGCAATAACTCCGACGATTCCTGCCGCCCATCGATAAATAAGTCCGAGATATAACTGGAGTAATCCCGTTCCACCCTGTGCTGGATCAATGAGAAGCACCGTAACTCCCTGACAGTCGAAGTACTGTCCGTTTTCGTCTGTTCCGAGATCCGGAACGTCCTTTGGGCATGTTTCAAGAAGCAGCTGGTTTGTGATTTTTTTTACTCCTCCGCCTTTTGCATCACAGCTTAAAATTTCTGTGTAACGTACACATGATTTAACTGTTCCTGGAGTCCCGCTTCCAGATTCGGTATTTGGCGTGTCCATGCTTTCTTCGAGGACGGTAAAAATATTATTTTTAACTTCGGCGTCAGATAGACAGAGCTTTCCAGCATTTATATTTTTGGTTTTTGCTTCATCTACTTTTGATTTACATTTTGTGACAAGCGGATCTTCTGCCGCACCTGCCGCAAGCGCAGCGTATGGGAGAAGTAATCCTCCAAGCATGATACCTATCACCAATGTTTTGAATATTTTTTTCATATCTTTATGAGAGAAGGCTCGTAATAATATTGACGAAGATGAATGACAAGAGCGCGAAAATAACTCCAAGAATCGAGTAGAGCATCATGCCTTTTCCCTTTGTAACCCATCCTTCATCGCCGTGATTGGCGATCATCATGATGCCCGCTACGATGAGCGTTAAGAGAGCGACCGATCCGATGACATAGACGAGAATATCGATGATTCGGAGGAATGTTCCGAGAAGGACTCCGTATGTCGCATAGTCTTTATTTGCGAAGATAGAGGATCCTTGTTTCACCTTCTTCCCGCTACTGTCGACTGTCGTGAGCGTGAGAAAGTCGAGCGGAAGTTTGAATCCCTGTCCAGAGGCGTTGCGGGCTTTTTGGGCGTAATCGGAGCAAGATGTGCCATATTTTTCTTTGCATGCATTATCTACTAATGTACTTTGCTGTTCGCTATTATCCTTCTCTTGTGTCTCTTTACATTTCTTATTTCCGAGACTGCTTGTTTCTGGATATGCTTTTGCACACTCATTGTATTCTGCGTCAGTTTTGCTTTTTATGAGTGCACTTTTGCATCCAAATTCAAGATTTTTATCTCCATTTGCCTGTTTTATACATTCGTTAAATGCCGTATTCGCACTGGACATTTCATTATAATAATCTTCACTATAGCCATATACTGTAGGTGCGTACAATATTGGCATAATTATTACCACGAGAAGTCCGATAATTGTTCCTGTAGTTCGTTTCATGGTTCGTACAATAATGAGGTCTCGGTCGAGTTTCAGTAATTAAATCTCAAATTCTGGAGGAATATTTGCCATAGCGTCTTCTTCGGTGATTAAGTCGGCCTGGAGCAAGTCCATGACGGCTTTTTTCATCGTCTGCATGCCGTCGCGGAGGCCGGTTTCGATAGCGGAGTTGATTTGGAAGGTTTTTTCTTTTCGGATCATGTTGGAGATCGCGTTGTTGACGAACATGATTTCGAGAGCGGCGAGACGACCCTTTCGGTCCTTTGTCTTGAGGAGGTTCTGCCATACAACTGCCTTCAAACTTTCGGCGAGCTGTGTGCGGATCTGATTCTGTTGTGATGGAGGGAAAGCGTCGATAATACGATCGACAGATCGTGCGGCACCACTGGTATGCATCGTTGCGAGCACCAAGTGACCCGTCTCTGCAGCAGTAATGGCGAGTGACATGGTTTCGAGGTCACGCATTTCACCGACGATAATAATGTCTGGATTTTCACGGACGGAAGCCTTCAAAGCCTTTGCGAATGATGCGGTATGTGTTCCAACCTCACGCTGTTCAAACATAGATTTCTTGTTTTCGTGAGTGAACTCGATTGGATCTTCGATTGTGATGATGTGCTTGGATTGTTTTTCGTTGATCTCGTTGGCGATTGCTGCGAGTGTTGTCGACTTACCAGAACCAGTTGGACCGGTGATAATGACGAGACCTTGTTTCAATTGCGTGATCTGTCGTATTTGCTGTGGAAGTGCGAGTTCATCGAGACTGAAGACAACTTCAGGAATAATACGAAAAGCGGCACTGATTCCTTTTCGCTGAACAAACATATTTACACGGAATCGTCCGATATTCTCAATTTCAAGCGAGAAATCGAGATCGAGTGTTTGTTCGAATTTTTTCTTCTGTATCTCGTTCAGTGTTTCTAGCAGATAATCTTCTGCCATTTGTTTCGTGAGGATTGGATGATCTTCAACGGCTATGAGATCACCATTGATGCGAAGAATCGGTTTACTTCCTGTTGAGATGAAGATATCCGAAGCCTTGTACTGAATAGCTGTGCGGAAAATTTTATCGAGTTTCATCGGGGTTGGTTTTTATTTTTATCTAACTATTGTACCATAAATGCTCATTTTTCTCAAGCTAGAACAGCCTTTGTCAATAAAACCTCTCTAAAGCTGGTAGGTAAGTTGATAGTAGCGCTCTTTTGAAGCTGAATGTAACCGAATTATCGTCGTTTTACCTTTCCGCCGGTCGTATCCGTGCTGGCTGGGGTTGATGGAGTTGTAGTGTCGCCAGTTGGGGCTGAAATATCGCCTGTTAATGGGTTTGCCAAGGTTCCATCGGTTGTTGATGTCGATGGTGTTGCAATTGGTTCGACTGGAGCCGTTATGTCTGGAGCGGTGTTTTCAATAGGTAACGTCGATGTATCTATTTTTTCAGCCTGTTGCTGAATGTCGCTCGAGAGTGGCTGACTTGCTGAAAGGAATGTTTTGTAGAAGAAGAAACCTCCAATAATAGCTACGGCGAGAACTCCTACAAAAATAGCCCACTTGGCATTTTGAGAAAGTCCTTGAACGGCACTAAGCATTGATGGTCCCGTTGTTGGCATTTCGCCTCTTTCCATTTCTTTCGTGAGAATCTCTGGTGCTGCTGCAGATGTAATTGGCTTAAGAGGGGACAATGGGGCAGGAGTTGGGGCGATAGGTGTAGGCTTTGGGACTACAGGTGCTGGAGTTACTGCTGGAGTTGTAGGTACTGGAGTAGGAGCAGGAACTGGTTTTGGAATAACTGGAGTAGGAGCTGGTGTAACGACTGGTGCTGTAGGTGTAGTTGTTGGCGTAATTGGAGCCGTCGCAACTGGAGCTGTTGGCTTTAAGTCCATGTCTAACTTGAATGCTGTTGCAGGCATAGCTGTTGGAACTGTCGCTGTTGGCGTTACTGTTGCGGCAGGCATAGGTGCAGGAACGACGGCAGGTGTTGGTATTGTACCTCCAAGTTCAGCGAGCATTTTTTGAGCATCACTATTTCCTGGATCAAAACTCAATAATTCCTGAAGACCTTTGATAGCCTTATCCTTTTCACCTTTTGAAACCCAGTCTTTGATGTGATCAAAGGCTGCCTGCACCGTTGTTTTAATTGGTTCTGCCATGGTTTGAGAAGGTAAAGAGAATAGTGAACGCGAATCTAAAGATTAAAATCGTTCGAGATTGAGCTCTTCCATACCGTAATCCTCGGTGCTGTTTCTTGGCAAGACGTTTTCGATTGCGCCCCACTCACTTTCTTCATTTGCTGGAACAACGAGCGTAACTCTACTTCCAACTTCACCGCGGAAGTAGGTGACTGATGCGAGAAGAACTTTGTAGGTCTTTCCGCTTACAATAACCTTGTACTGACCGTCATCATTTGTGAGAATACCAATAATATGTTTGCGCTCGATTGGCTTAATCTGTTTATAAAGAAACGTTCCATCATCTTTAATGGTGAGTTTTAGCACATCACCTGGGACGAGTTTTGATTTGCTGGCGTAGTTTGCTGGAACTGGATAGGCCCTCTTATCTGGACCAATCATGGTCTGACCGTCAAAAACACCCTCGAGAACATTGGCATCTCCATTCACTCCGCTTTCCTGTTCAAGGGATGTGGCCTTCTTTACATACTTAGAACGAGCAGAAGGTTTGCTTTCTCCACCACTCATTTCTGCAAGTAACTGTTGAGCAGACCGAAGGCTTGTTTCTGCGCTCTCGATCATTTCCTGAATTAACGCTATTTTGGAGTCTTGAGACATTTGGTTTTTGTTTAGGAGAATTTTGTAGCTTTATTATACCTGTTTTTCAGCTTTTCCTCAATCCTCTGCTCTTTACAAAGTTACCTGAATAGTTTCTTCCTTAGATTTTTTCTGTTTTTCGAGCCATCGCTGAAGGAGTGCACGGCGTGTAATACCCACATTTGAGAAGATTCGGAAGGTGAATACGACGGTTGCTGCGAGATAGAGGTCGAGGCCGAGTTTATCACCAAGATAGGTAATAACGAGAGCGAGGATGACATTAAAGAAGAGTCCTGATATGAAGATTACCGCATTATATTGATCACGAGTGATTTCAGCACGAATAGCGCCGAAGAGGGCGTCTAAAATTCCAATCAAGATGACGGCAGAAAATTTCGTGTATACCACTGGAATCGTGACATTGATGCCAAGTCCAAGGAGGATACCGAACAAAATTCCGAGAAGAGCCCAAATCATAGAAGTATACTGTAAGCGGCTGTGTTTATTATATCCTACTTTTTCCTTTTGAAAATGACTTTTTCGCCACTTGTCCCTGTGATCCGAAGATCGATGTAATTAAGTGGAACTTTATAAATGTCCACTGTTGCCATCGCTTTCTTGAGTTTGAGAAATTGTCGTTCGTATGAGATTTGCGTGTCGAGCCAGATGGTAAAATATTTTTCTGTCTTGATGTGAAGTTCACGTGCGTTAATGAGAAACTGTGTTTCCATAATTTTCATCCCGAACTTTTCTTCAAAATAACCGGTTGCCTTCAGAATATAGTTTAATGTTTCTGCGGTGAGTATTGGTTTTGTTGGATCGAGAGTTGGCGTTTGAGGAGCTGGATTTTCTGGTGGTGTCGTTATTTGTTCTGCTGATGCTACGGGTACTTCTGATTTTTCCGGTGTTACTGTATTTTCTGGCACTGTTATTGCAGTGTCTACATTTTTCATGGTTGCCAATGTTTCTACTTTTGGTGTCTCGCTAATAATTTTTATATACGGAAGATTTGGATTTTCAGTGTTTCCATATACGGGCATTCCGATGGCGTTTACCATCATTTTTCCAAGTGTTTTTCCGTCAACAACCTGTTCGATATTTGCGACGATAGGGAACTCAGAAAAATGAATTTGAATCGTTCCTGGTAGGATTTTTTTAGCGGTGACTTGCTGTAATTCAGGATGGTCTTTGTGAATTTGATTTACGATTGTGTTCGTGTCTGTTGTGAGAATATTTTTTCCTTTGAGTGGATTAAAGTAATCCAAGATACTATTATTTTCGTTTTGGAGTTCATCGTATTGAATGTAGATATTTCCAATTTTGAAATAGGACGAGAATACGAAAACATAGAGTCCCGCTCCAGTTATCACGCATGCAACGAGTCCGATAAGAATCCTCTTGATCGTTGTCAGTGAAGGCATCGACACATTTGAAATGGTCATGCTCTTACGGTTTCTCGCTCCTGACGATCTGTTATTGGTAAGAAGGGGACCGCGGCCATATCGAGTATGGGCCTGTGGATTTCCTCTTCGTTTTCGACTAAAAAACATGCGGCTATTATAACGGTATGCAAAAAGTTCGTACAGCTACGGATCCATTTAAAAATAGTCAGGTATGTTATTTGTTACCTGCGTTTGAAATAGAATCTTGGAATCTTTTGGGAGAGCCTTCGATTACTTGATCTTGCTTGCCATTTCAGCCTTCTTAGCCTGAACGTTAGCAAGAACAGAAGCCTTTCGGATACGTGCAAGCGCCTTGTTTCGCTTCTTTGCGTTGCTCGACTTTGGTCGAAGTTTTGGAATATCTGTTACTCCGTGTTTATGGTTGACGTGTGCGTTAGACATGATGGACGTGGATTACTTTTTGTGTCGGCATTGTAAGGTGTGTTTTGTACTATTGTCAATGAAAGGTTGGGGTTGTTTGTGCTCGAGAGGACATTTTTTGAGCTTTATGGTAGGATTCTCGCAATGAATCTTTCGAAAAAACAGCTTTGGTTTCTGGTTTTCCTGGGAATTTCCATGTCGCTTCTTGCTTTGCGGATTGATCTTCATGATTTCGTAGAAACTCCTTGGTATTTGTGGCCCTGGGTTCCGATCTGTTCAGTTTATCCACTGCTTTTAGCTTTGAATTATCTCTATTTTTTGAGATTTGGAAGGTTTCCTCAGTTTCTTTTGAATTTCACTGTTTTTGGCATTATAGGGTATGGGATTATCGCGCCCATTTTTTACATCTTCTATATGATGGAATCCAGCTTCTCTTGGTACGAGTTTGGAAATATTTTCTGGGTTTGGCTGTATGCGAGCCAGGCTTTTCTGCTTTGGCCGCAGCGTAAACAGCTTCCCTGGTGGCAGATCTTTTTGATTGGTGGATATTTTTTCATAAAAGATCTCCTCGATAGGTTTAGTGTCACTTGGTCGTATGTGAGATATGGAGTGTTATCCGAAAACCTCATGAATATTGTTTTTTCTCTACTTTTAGTCATCCATCTTGGACTGCTCCTATTTTTCCTGTATAAGCAGCTTCGGTTTCACAAGAAGTCTTTACTATAAAGACATCTTTTTCGGAGACTTTTCCTGTATTGTAAAGACTTATTTCGTGTGATAGGGTGTTCTACGATTTTTATTTGATATCTACCTATACTGATGATTTTGTCTTACGCTAAGCTTTATCCGATGGGTAATAGTACTGTTTTGATCGATTCTTTAAAAAATGAGGTTGCTCCTGATATGTTCAAAACAGTTGCATCTCTTATTATGCAAGAAAAGTATATTCCATGCGAACAGGTAGGATTTGTATGTCCACCTCGTGACCCGAAGCATGTTTCTCGACTTGAGATGATGGGCGGAGAGCTCTGTGTTAATGCGCTTAGAACTCTCGGGTATCTTCACCATAGGCGAACAGGAGAAAGAGCATTTTTAGTTGAATCCTCTGGATCTGATCAATCATTTTCCCTTACCGTAACTCCTGACGATCTTGTTTCTCTGAATTTTGATATGAATTTTCAGTATATTTCGCTTTCTGAAAATCTCAGTCTTATTAATCTTCAGGGTATTTCTCATTTCGTTGAGCAGTTTCCAGATGTTGATTTAATTACTCGAGAATTTATTGTAGAGCGCCACGAATTTCTTCGTAAAGAGTATGTTCGGGATATTCAGCATACTGGTGCGGTTGGATATATTCCATATGATAAAAAAGATACGATCAAGATCGTTCCTTATATTTACATAGAGGATACTCATACGAGAATTTTTGAAACTGCTTGCGGCTCCGGTGCTATTGCCGTCGCTGTTCGTGAACATACCGTTTTCAAGAAAGCAGAAGTTTTTTCTATTCGACAACCAAGTTTAGAGATTTTTCAATTACATGTTCGCGAATTGGCACCAGGTAGCTTTCATGTTGATATTACGAGTGACGTGAGGCTTGTTTCTCAAGGCGAGATCTTCCTTTCCGACAAGGACTTACGCCTATATTAAAACAGCATCTCTTATTTAACGAAAAGTATTGCTTCGTTAACGCTTGTAAACGTCTCCTGTTTTCGTTCTTGAAGGTTTTTAATCGTGTATCCATTTTCTCCTTCAGCCCCCTCTATCATAACCATATACCCAATGCCTCGTTTTGATGCATCTTCAAGCTGTTTTCCAATTTTTTTATTTCCATCGAAATAAACTTCAGTATTGAGGTCTGCTTTTCGGAATGACTGCGCTATTTTATTTCCAATGGCTCGCTGTTCTTCGCCAAAAAGTCCAATCATAACATCAGTCACTGATTGTTTTTCAAATGAGAGGAGCTTTTCTTGTTTTATTATGCTCAGTAGCCTAGAGAGACCAATAGAAATTCCTACACCAGGAAGATTTTTATTGATGAATTTACTTGCTAGGTTAGCATAACGTCCTCCTGAACAAATACTTCCGTATTTTTCGAGACCATCGAGCGTTGTTTCATAAACCGATCCTGTATAGTAATTGAGTCCTCGTGCGATCTTTGGGTTAAAAATAATCTTTCCATTTCTTGTCGTTGAGTCCTGAAGAAGAGCTCCAATTGTTTGTAGTTCTGCTTTTCCTTCTTCAAGAAGGGGGTTGGTTCCTTTGATATTTTTTAAAAATCCTTCAATTTCGTTGATCGGAACTTTTTTATCAATCATCGCCAAAAACTCACTTGCTGCATCGGCACTAAGGCCTAATTCTGTTTTGAGGTTTTCTTGAGTTGCAGTAATTCCGACTTTATCCGCCTTGTCGATAATTCGGAGTGCATCAGCTGTTTGCTCATCTTTTATTCCAAAAATTTGCAGGAGTCCTTGAAGGAACTTTCTGTGATTGATGTGAATCGTGAAATTTCCAATATTCATTCCTTCAAAAACTTCCTGTACCGCTAAAACAACTTCTGCATCGTAATGAAGAGGTAAGTTGTCGATTGCAATAACATCAATATCCGCTTGATAGAATTCCCTAAAACGCCCCTTTTGGGGACGTTCACCTCTCCATACTTTTTGGATTTGAGATCGTTTGAATGGGAATCGGAGTTCGTTAAAGTGTTCTGCTGTGTATCGCGCAAAAGGAACGGTGAGATCGAAGCGGAGTCCACGTTCCGCTTCTTGCGAGTCATCTCCTTCTCCTGCCGCTCTTTTAATACCGTATACTTCTTTTTTTATAACACCATCTTCATTTTCGAGAGTTTCCATGTTTTCAACTGCCGGTGTTTCAATTGGAGTGTAGCCGTAGCTTGCATATACTCTTTCCATTATCCCCCTGATGCGATTTTCTACTAATTGTTCTGACGGAAGGTTTTCTGGAAAACCACCGGGAGCACGCGATTTGTCTGACATGGATTAGAGTATTAAAATCTGTTGAATAGGGGGTGTCGCTGTTTGTTAGTATCATTACTCTCAATTCAGTTTCAGTCAAACCTTTTTGTCGATTTTTTAGCTTTGTTTCTATGGTTTTGCGTGCTTTTGGGATTGCTTTTTTACCAGTTTGGGGTAACATTATTGATGCTCAGTATGTTATTTATTCTTTTGTCGATATAGTTGATCTGGAAGCGAATATTGTTTTATTTGGTTTTATGAGTACGTTCTCTATATATCAACCTGAAGATCCGCTCCCCGTTAATACTTTCCATAGTCGTTCCTACGAACACAAGCACTCTTCTTTAATTTTTCTTTCTTTCTGCTAACAGCTTATCTTAAGCTGTTTTTTTATATTTTATATTTCTTGAATGAGCGATTCGTCTTTTTCATCCTCCCCCTCTTCGACTGCTACCGCTTCATCAACATTAACACCTCAAATTTTCGATCGTCTCGTCGGTTCTATTCTCGATCGAAAGCCAGTTTTGAAGGATATTATGATTGAGTTTGGAAACTCCCCAGTCATCGAGTACGCTAGACGTCATCTTACTAATCCCGTTGAGTATGTTTTTCCACAGCGAGCTCCGGAGCTTTTGGAGGTTATTCGAGAGGAGATAGGTCGTCTCTTTGGAGTCGATATTGCTGCGCGCGCAGTAGCTCAGATGGAAAAGTTTTATAGCGTTTCAACGGCTGATCATCATGGACCAATCACGCATTCTTTCTTCTTGAATCCAAATATTCTTTGCGCTGCGGCGTCAGCTGAAGACCCTGCATCTCGAAAAGACTTTATCGTGACTTTCCCTTGCGCGAATGTTTCTTTCAACAACTCATCGTTTCCTCGTGGAATTTTGTATCATGCTATGAATAAAGGTCAGCTCGATATGGGTCGTCTTGCCCTTGTTCCTGCAAAAAATCGTCAGGCAGTATTGTACGGTTCTCCAGCCTATACTCGTGAAGACGTGAAGCGTGTGTATCAGGATATTGACCGACAGGTGACAGAGTTTGGCCTTTCTCGAAAGATCATGAATGATCTCCGTAGTATCGTTGCCGATATTTATGACAAAGATGAAATGTATGCTCAGAAAGACTATTCAGATCAGATGACGCTTACGAATTATGCTCTTTGGAAGAAGTTTTTTCCTGCGGGTTCCGACGTTCCAGATCTTCTCTATGTTCCTATGGAGAATATTGCGGTAAGTGCTTTTTTGAAACATCATATCGACCAGGGGACGATCTTGAGTAAGCTTATTTTTAATGAGGACTATTCAAAGATTATTGCTGAACTTTTTGATGGAGTTCAGGGTGCTTTTGATTTTACGTCTGGTGCTGGAACGTTTATGTTTTGGGGCTTATCTGAGGGTAAAAACTATCTCATCTCTTTGCGACGAGAGGGGAACTTCTTGATTGATAAAACTGGCGAGTTCCGTATTGAGCTTACTCCTGCATCACTTCGAGAGGCTCTTGAGAAAAAGCGCATCGCGCCAAGTATGTTGTTTGTGTTTATGGTTCTTGCTTTTTACTATGGACTTCGATGTCTTGGTGGGTTTAGTCAGGTAAATTACCTTACTCATATGAAGGAACAGTGGATGAAGTTTTTGGCTCGCATTCATGAAGTTGACGACATTCCTTCTGTTCAGAAGGTTCAAACTCGTAGCTTTGTGAGTGATCTTGGTATTGCTTATATTAAGGATGCTTCTGGTAAAAATTGTCTTGCTTCAGGCATTGACCTGATTCTTTATAGGGATCCTAATATGTGGAATTTGCTGAAGAAGGCTGTAAAAACCCTTCCTCTTGCCGAAGGATTTTATACACTTTGTGCTGACCTTTATCCTGCAACTTATTCTGCTGTTGAGCGAGATCCGGCTTTATCTGCTATTGGTGCTTCCGATCTTCTTCGATATCTTGATGCGGAAAAGCATTGCGAGGCATGCGTGAGAATGTAACTCTTTTTCGGGACACATCTTGCCGATGTGCATTTTGACTTGAAATCATGTAGAATGTCCGAGGTTAATTTTGATTACACCTTCCACCTTATTTTTTATGGCTCATAAAACCGAATATTCTCTCTCTCGATATTTCCCTGAAGGTACGGAGTATTTCTACGGATATCCTGCTGAAGAGGACTCACACTTTTTCAATGGAGTTGCTCCGGAAATTGAAGAAATGGTATCTGGTAGACCGATGGTATGTGCTGGACCAAATGTGAAGACGATCTGTTTTTCTGCGTGTCTTGACTCGGTTCCATTTTCTATTCTTCGTGACGATCTCGATGTGATTCGTGTTGATCGAAAACAAATACTTACTTTACCAAAAGATGTTAGTGTTAAGGTTCGTGGCGCGAAACGAAATAAGCTTATTAAGAATGCGCTCTTTGAGATGGTTGGACCGAAACAGCTTGTGATGGCCCAGCCGTATCTCGATCCTCGAGCAAAGACGTATTATGCCATTCCGCCACATCGAAGTATTTGGCTTAATGATAAGCGAAATATGGTGTCTTATATTCCGAAGGCGTATCTTCCGGAAATTTACGAAGAGTTTATGGATGGCGCTTGTTTCAAGCAGGCCGACCAACTTCCTTTGCCATGTGTTGTGAAGGTAACTTCTTCTTCATCGGGCGATGGTGTTCGCATTTGTTATACTCATGAAGACGTTGAGCGCGCGAAGGCTGACTTCGGTCACCTTGAAGGTATGATTTTCGTGAGTGAGTATGTAAAAATTTATAGAAATTTTGCGGTTCAGTTCGGTATTTCTCACAACCCTGAGCAACCAATTGAAATTATCAACTGGCACGAGCAGATGGTGTCTCCTTTTGGAGGATTCTTGGGTGGAATTATTGAGCCACATGAGAATGAAGAGCTCTTCCAGCCTTTGAATAAGGTTCTTCTTGAGAAAATTCTTCCTGAAGTTCGACGTCGTGGCTGGTATGGTGTTGGTGGTTTTGATGTTCTCATGACCGAAGACGGACGTTTCTACTTCATCGATCCAAATTTCCGCATGACCGGCATGACCGTGTACGATTTCTTGGCTCGAAATAATGTGATCAAAAAATCTCTCCTGAGTTTCAATTCGGAGTTTCATGGTAGTGAGCGGGAGTTTCGTGAAAAGATTCTTCCTGTCGCGAAGCCTGGCGCAAATCAACTTCTCTATGTCACCGTTCTTACGCACGGCAAGAAAGTCTTTCGTTTGAACTCCGCGTTATTGTTCGACAAGCGCAGCGACATTCCAAAAGTCACAGAGAAGCTTCTGAGCCTTGGTCTCGTTTCATCGGTACTAGATGATGCCATGAAGATGGCTTAGAGATTTGGTTTTGTGAGGTTTTTGGGATCGAGGATTTTTTCGAGCTTGTCTTTTGGCATGAGTTTTTTCTCGAGGATGAGGGCTTCGAGGTGGGTGCCGCGCTTGAGGGCTTCGTTTACGAGTTCGGCGGTCTGGTGGTAGCCGAGGTAGGGGTTGAGGGCAGTTGCGACACAGAGTGATTTCTCGAGAAGTTCTTGGCAGCGCTTGGTGTTGGCGACGATTCTTTCGATGCAAAATTCACGGAAAAGTTGGAACCCGTTTTTGAGGAGCGTGCAGGACTCTTGGAGATTTTTGAGAATTAAGGGAGTCATAACATTCAGTTCGAGCTGACCGTTCATCACGGCAAGTTCTACGGCGCGATCATTTCCCTGAACTTGGTAGGCGATCATCTGAACACATTCCGCGACAGATGGGTTGACCTTTCCTGGCATGATAGACGAGCCTGGCTCGACCTCTGGGAGCTGAATCTCTCCGATACCGCCAATCGGTCCCATATTGAGTAATTTGAGGTCCTGGGCGATCCGTTGCATCGTGATGGCGAGATTGCGAAGTGCTGACGAGACACTTGCGAAAGTATTCATATTGCTCGTCATCTCAAAAAGATTTTTTGTTGGCTTGAGTGGAAGTTTGGTGAGTTTCGCAAGATACCGTGTAACGAGTTTTTGATACTGTGGATGCGTGTTAATGCCGGTTCCAAGTGCGGTTCCACCGAGTCCGATTTCGTGGAGCAGGGAAGTGGCGTGTTTGAGTTCTTGAATATCTTTCTCAACTGCAATGGCGAACGACTCGAACTCTTGACCGAGTGTTACCGGGACGGCGTCTTGTAAATGTGTGCGTCCGACCTTAAGAATTTTTGCGAACTTTTTTGCTTTTGCGTGAAGTGATTTTGCGAAGAGTGTCGCTTCTTTCTGAAGTGCGATCGATTCCCAGCAGATGGCGATGCGTGTTGAAGTTGGGAAGACGTCGTTTGTCGACTGAGCCATATTGACGTGATTGTTTGGATTTACGAATTTGTATGAGCCCTTTGGCGCACCGAGAAGTTCGTTGGCACGATTTGCCACGATCTCGTTGATATTCATATTGTAAGGAGTTCCCGCGCCGGCCTGAAAAATATCAATCTGATATGCGTCATCAAACTTTCCATCCATGAACTCCTGGAGCGCCTGAAGCATTGGCTTGGTGAGTTTTGGGTCGAGCTTTCCGAGCTCGGTATTCGCCTGAGCCGCCGCGTACTTCACGCAAGCGATCGCACATCTAAATGTCGTTGATGCCTTGATGGGGCTGATGTTGAAGTTGGCGAGCGCGCGAGTCGTGAACGAGCCATAATACGCTTCTTTTGGGACGTTGATATCGCCGAGTGCGTCGTTTTCGAGGCGGGTTTTGGTGTCTGAAACTGTGGATTTTTTCATACGTATTTTTGAATAATTTGTTGCCTTGAGTTTGTCATGAATTTCCGTGAATCGCAAATAAACTGGCTTTGTTTTAGCTTCTATTGCTTGTGCCTTATGCATCCTTGCTTTTATTCTAAAATATGTTACTATTACCCCTCGATATTTTTACATCTATGCCGAAAATCCAGCTTTCTTCTGAACAGCTCAACCTTCCCGAAAATCATGAAGATATGCTCTGGTATGAGAAGCATGGTCTTATCTGGAAGTTTCGTAAGCTGAATGGTGAGAAAGATAAGTTTATCGTCAACATTTCTTTTCCAAATGAGAAAAAGATTGGGTATATGACATTTTACGTGACGCATCCTCCGCAAGATGGTCGGCAGCTTGTTTTTGGCGGGCTTTATATTTCCGATGATCTTCGTGGTCGGGGACTCGGGGGTCTTTGTATGGGTGAGCTCTTTGCCTTTTCAAGTCAGCTTCAGGTTCCTCTTCATAGTGCTGTTCCTCAGGAAAAACCGCTGACCTGCTCGATGCTTCATAAATTTGGTTTTGCTCCGAAAGCTATTTCGGGTGATCAAGTGGCCATTGTTGGTCGTTCACCCCTTGGATCTCCGAAAATTCCTGTTCATTTTCCTTCAAAATCTTCCGGTGAACATTTTATACATTCTCGTATTGCGCGAACTGGTCATTATCAGCTTGTAGGATCTATCGACGAGATTGTTGATGGAGTTCGCATTGTTTTGAATAAACGATATCTCTTTCAGGATGAAGCCAAAGCTCAGGCTCAGCTTCAGCACACTCGCGAGAAACTCTTGCATTTTGATTAGTCCCTTGGTAGACTCCTACCCGCTTCATTAAAGCAAAATCTTATGTCAAACGTCTGCTCAATCACAGGAAAAAAGCCAACAACTGGCCACAATGTTAGTCACTCAATGCGTCACACAAAGCGCCGATTCTTACCAAACTTGCTTTGGAAGAAGATCTGGAATCCGCTTAAGAAGCGTTTTGAGCGAATCAAGGTTTCTACTCAAGGCCTCAAGGTTTTGAACAAGCGATCACGATAATTTCTCATTGAATATCAAAAGGAGCTCTTCTCTAGTCATTGACTATAAGCGCTCCTTTTTTGGTGTCTTGAATGTCTTTCTCGAGGTGTTTTTTATGGTATGACCTATGTCTATCAAGACGCGATAGCTAAACTGTAGAATGAGGTGAAAGGGGAGCTTGATGATTGGACCAAACCCCATAATCTGATTGATGATTGCGTGATTGCCTTGTTTGGATGATTTGGCTCGGGTTTCTCGTTTTTCTACCGCACGCCTGAAGTCTTCGGCTGTTTGCCCGTCGAATAATGTGTAGCTATGGCCAAAGTTCATTTTGATGTGACAGTCGCTCGATCCAATTCGAGCTTTTTGGAGGAAATTTTCGTTGATGAATGTTGCTTTGTTTGGAAAGTCAGGTTCGATGAGTTGAAAATTTTCTACTTCGACACCATCAATCATTGCAAGAAGTTCAGGTCTATTGATAAGGTCGGTGTAGCTCACGCGATAGCGATAAATGTACTCACCAAGTGGATCTTCCTCGAACGTTACGTGCGGAATAATAATCATTGCTCCTTGAGCTTGGAGTTGCTTTAGCGTGTCTTCGAGAGACTGAAATGATTCAACCCGTTCTTTCAGAAAGAGTCCAACGATATGTCCACCATTTGAATAAATCTCTTCTCCGATAATAATTTCGACTGGAAGGTTATTTTTTTCGGCGTAGGTTTTTGCGACTTTCGCCCCTTCGATGGTGTCATGATCGGTGATTCCGAGAACTCGTATGCCTTTTGCTACAGCCATATCTACCGCACTCTTTGGCGAGATAAGCGAGTCAATTGAGTGCCAAGTATGAAAATGAAGGTCTGCTTTTGATTCCATATGAATATCCATGGGCTTTAACATTCTTGTCTTATTCTAGCACTAAAACTATACTATCAAAGTGTTTTCTAACCAAAAAATATGGTTTTAACTGAGTCGTTTCGAGTTCAGCTCGATTCTAAGCCACCCGATTTTTCCCTCACGGGTGTCGATCAACAAACATACGATTTGAAGCACTTCAATGGTGCATCGGTTTTGGTGGTTATTTTTATGTGTAATCACTGTCCATACGTTAAAGGATGTATTGATCGCCTTGTTCAGCTTCAGCGAGATTTTGCCGATAGAGGAGTTCGATTTGTTGGGATTAATTCAAATGATTCAACGAGTTATCCTGAAGATTCTTTTGATGCGATGAAGGATTTCTCTCTTGAACATGCGATGAATTTTCCCTACCTCATTGATGAAAAACAAGAAATTGCCCATAGATATCATGCGGTCTGTACACCCGACGTCTTCGTGTATGACAAAGAGCGAAAATTGAGCTATCACGGTCGAATTGATAATAACTGGAAAGATGTCTCAAAGGTTACTTCTCATGATTTACGAAATGCTCTTGAGAAGCTGACTACTGGTCAAAAACCCGACGTTCTTCAATATCCTTCAATGGGTTGTTCCATTAAATGGAAGTAGTTGTCTTGTGTTTTTTTGATGACGTCCTATAATCCATCTCCTTTATGAGGCATATATATGGTCGATAATGTGCCAGTTCGAACAACCGAGACAGCTCCTCAAGTAGCTGACTCTACCGATGCAGAGGTTCGTGCTCTTTCTGCTATTGCTCGACGAAAAGTTCGAAGCGTTTTCGTTCCAACGTGTGGCGGGGAAAGCTTTTGCAAGATGTTGGAAATGTTCGAAATATTTATAAACCAAATGCGTGGGCTGATATTCATCCGCACATTCGGGGTGTTGCTTTTAGTCAGATGATTGCTTTTTGGCAGCGAAGATTCCAAAGTTGCCATCGTGATCGACCGTATCAGATGGTTATCGAAATTCCGTTCCCATATGGAACGTCATACAAAACATCTCTTATCGTAGATATTGATACGAGAGGTTTTTCTATTATTAGTCCCTTCAAGACTTATTTGCCAGCGCCTTCCGTAAATCCTTTTGTTCGATAGTTTTTGTAGAGGAACCATCCGCCTACAAGTATCATCATGATTGAAAAGTACTGTCCTTCTGTTAGGCTGCCTGGAAGAAGTCCAATTTGTGGATCTGGTTCACGGAAAAATTCACCAATAAATCTGAGTGTTCCGTATGTTACGATGAAGAGCCAACTTAATGTTCCCGGAGTTTTGATTTTTTTTCTGAGGAAAAAGATAATGAAAAATGTGAAGAGTCCCTCGAGAAGTGCTTGAATGAGCTGTGAGGGATAGCGGCAATTTTCGAGATCGGTAGGGAAGTTGTAACAGAACGATGACGTGGTGATTCGGCCGTAGAGTTCTGCATTGATGAAATTTCCAATTCGAATAAGAACGATTCCGATTGGAATGATTGGAACGATCGTATCTGTGATGGTATAAAATGGAGTTTTTCTGATCTTTGAGAGAATGAAAAGTCCGAGAATAACACCTAACATTCCTCCGTGAAACGACATGCCTCCGTTCCAAATCTTAAAAACATCAGCTGGATTTGAGAGGTAATAGGGGAGATTGTAAAAGAGAATATATCCGAGTCGACCACCGAGAACGACTCCAATGAGTGAACTTAAGATGATGTCACCCGTGAAATCTTGATCGATTTTTACCTTTCGTTCTTTGGCGAAATAGCCGGTCAAGAAGTAGGCGATTACGAAGGTAAGAAGGTACATAATGCCGTACCAACGAATCTGAATAGCGCCAAAGGAAATCGCAATAGGGGAGATGTTTGGGAATGTCATGGCTGTATTATATGACATAAAAAGAGGAAAGGCTATCCCTCTCGGTCGCGGCTTCGGATTCCTTGAGGAATCCTGCAGAGTGCAACCTGCGATGTCTAGCCTTTCCTCTTTTTTCGAAATATTGATTAGTGTAAGCTTTTTGCGTATGACACATATTCCCAATTATCAACGGCTCAAGAGCGATCCTGCGTTTCGAGAGATTTTCGAAAAACGGGCGCGTACGATGAGTGCGATTCGTCAGTTTTTTGCTGGTGATGGTTTTTTGGAAGTAGAGACTCCGATACTCGTGAACTTACCTGGAATGGAGCCGTATTTGGATGTTTTTAAAACGAGATTTGTTAGTGAGGGAGCTATTGCTGGTGGACAGGGGAGAGATGCGCGAGATATGTATCTGATCACCTCGCCAGAATATGCGATGAAAAAGCTCCTCGTTGGTGGTATGGAAAAGATTTTTCAACTGACACGAAGTTTTCGAAATAAAGAAACCGGCGGCGCGCTTCACAATCCTGAATTTACGATTCTGGAATGGTATCGTTCTGGTGCGGACTATACTGACATCATGCGAGATACTGAGCGGTTGATGAGATATGTTTGTCGTGAGTTGCATGATGGACGTGAGTCATTTACATATCAAGGGGTGAAGGTGGATCTCAGCGGTGATTTTGAGCGACTGACGGTTGCTACGGCCTTTGAGAAATATGCTGGCGTGAGTCGTGAGATTTTTGAAGATTCTGGGAAGTTGATTGTGGAGGCGCGTGCACGTGGCTATGGTGGTGGGCCTCAGGGCGGTGAGCCTTTGAGTTATGATGATGCGTTTTTCTTAATCTTCTTGAATGAAATTGAGGGGAAGTTGGGCGGAGTTGGTGCTGATGGTTCTGTGCGTCCGACGATCCTATGCGAGTATCCTGTGAGTATGGCGGCGCTTTCCCGTGAGTGCGCGAGTGATTCTCGATATGCCGAGCGATTTGAGATATATGTATGCGGACTCGAGTTGTGTAATGCGTTTGGTGAGCTGACGGATGCGGTGGAGCAGGAGAGGAGATTGGGGGCTGAAGCGAAGGAGCGAGCGAGGCTTGGTAAAGACCTTTACGATGTTGATGAAAGTTTCATCGAAGCGTTGAAAATTGGTATGCCACCTTCTGGTGGAATTGCCCTCGGCGTTGATCGATTGATTATGCTTTTGCTCGATCAAGTTTCGATAGAGGATGTTATGCTTTTTCCTTTTAGGGATTTGTAGCTTTTGTGGTCGACCACAAGGCATTCTATAATTTTGCCTTTTTGGCAACTTTATGATGTATTCAGAAATTTCGGCGCCGAAATTTTTAGCTTTAAAACTACTGGTTTTTTATAAAAACTATGATTGTATCATGAAAATAAAAAATGCAACCTCTCACCTTTCCCACTTGCCCCTAATAATAGCTATGGTAGAATGCGCCAGGTTTGAAGAAAACCGCGTTAGGTATTCTCAAATCAAAGCTACAAAAAGCTATTAATCATCTATCTTATGCAAACATCAGATTTCAAGAAAGGCGTCGCTGTCAAATATAATGGCGAAACATATGTTATCGTCGGATATCAGTTCGTGAATCCAGGTAAGGGTGCTGCCTTTACTCGTGCGAAGATGAAGAATGCAAAAACTGGACGAAACGTTGAAGTTACTTTCAAGTCTGGTGAAAATGTTGAAGAGGCTAATATGGAAAACAAGAGATGCCAGTACCTTTACAATGACTCAAGTGAGTGGACATTCATGGACAATCAGTCTTATGACCAGTTCAGTATTTCAAAAGATATGATTGGTGATGATGCGGACTTCTTGATTGATGGAACAGAAGTTGTTGTTGTCTTCGTTGACGACTCACCTGCTTCTATCGAACTTCCTACAAAGATGGACTTCAAGGTTATTTCTGCTCCTCCTGGTGAAAAGGGAGACACGGCAACTGGTGGAACAAAGCCTGTTGTTATCGAGACTGGCGCTACGATCAGCGCTCCACTCTTCATCAAAGAAGGCGATGTGATCCGTGTAAATACAGAACTTCACGAGTACGTTGAGCGCGCAAAGTAAGCGTGTTATTATTGAGGCATGACCTCACCACTCGATCCAGAACTTCTCAAGATTCCTGCGTTTCAGCGCAAGAAGATTATTCAAAAACGAATTCAGGCTCCACCTCAATTTACAGTAGGGGATGCGATGCGTTCGGCTTCTCGTGAAGAAATATATGAAGAGCCAATGATCTCTTCGAGTCTTTCCCGGGCACAAGAAAATGCTCGGCAGTCTTCTTCGTTGCGCACTCCTCCAAGTAAACCGAGAAGTTTCCAGAAGCGTACCTTCACGAGCATCTCTCTTCACCAACCATCGCTTCTTGTTGATACTTATCCCCAGGGATCTCGTGGTGCTCTTCGCTCATATGCCGAAATTGGAACAGTTACCGCCGTCCTCAATAAAATTCAGGTGGTTATCATCAAACTTTCTACAACACTGAAAACTGGTGAAGTTCTTCTTTTTGAAACTGATGGCCAGATGTTTGAAGAGCGTGCTGACTCGATTCAGATCGATCGGAAGAATGTCAAAACAGCCAAAAAGAATGCCGAGATCGGCATGAAGATTTCTCGTCTTCCAAAGAATGGCAGTAGGGTTTACCGGGTGAATTTGAAGTAATTTTTGGCTACCAGCTACTACTGCCACCACCTCCCGAGAAACTTCCACCTCCAAAGCTTCCGCCGCCGCTACTCCATCCACCCCCAGATCCGGAGCTTCCACCACCGAACCAAAAACCTCCTCCAGAGCCTCCTTTTCCGCCTGGTCCTTTGTATTTAGTTGATACGACGAAGTCGAGAACAAGTCCAAATATTCCACATATTAGACCGAGAAGTCCCGCTACGAAAAGTCCAAAGGATAGCAAAAGTGACACCGTAAACGCTCCTCCTGCCCCAACAACTCCTCCAAGCCACCAAGACTTTGTTTTTGCGAGGTATTGTACGAAGAATCCGAAACCAAAGATGACTACGTAAAAGATAAAATTAATCAATCCTTCACTTTCGGTATTGTCTGTGCTCTGAATATCCTGAACATCTGCTACATTAAACTCTCCCTGTGCGGCGGCCATAACAACATCAAGAGCGTCATTTATTCCTTTGTAGTAGTTGTTTTCCCTGAAGGCTGGGCGTGCGTAGGTGTTGAGAATTTTTACGGTAGAGATGTCCGGAATCGCACCTTCGAGCCCGCGTCCAATTTCGAGTCGCATCGCGTGATCATCTACGGCAACCGTGAACAGTACTCCGTTGTCCTTATCCTTTTTTCCAATTCCCCACTGTTGGGCAACGTGGATGCTATATTCCTCAATCGTCTCTGGCGAGGTTGTTGGTACGACAAGGACGGCAATCTCGTTCGAAGTTTTTGTCTTGAAGTCGAGTACTTTTTGATTGAGTAATGCTGTTTCTTCTGCAGATAAAACTCCTGCATAGTCACTGACGTATTTTGCCTCAGGGTAGGTGATTTTTGTGGCAGCCATTGCTGTTCCTGCGGCGACTACACTCCATAGTCCTGCCATGATTATGACAGTTCCAAGCGCAACGAGTGCTTTTATTCGCTTCATCGAGAGTAGAGGTTAGGAGAGAGAGAGTCTGAAAATCTATGTCGAATTTGCTTCTTACTTTGTAAGACTGAGATCGACTTTTGGAGCATTTGCAGCCTCTTTTACAGCCTCGAATCGAGTCTTCTCTGAGAATCCAAAGATACTTGCGATCATCTTTCCTGGGAAGCGACGTACGGAGACGTTATAGTCTTCGACAGACTCGTTATATCGTTCACGTGCGACACTGACTCGGTTTTCTGTACCTTCGAGCTGTGTCATAAGTGACTGAACGGTTTCTGAAGATTTGAGTTGAGGATAGTTTTCCATGATAACCAAGAGTCGGCTGAGTCCACCTTCGAGCTGGTTAGCAGCAGCGACTTTCTCGTTGCTACCTGATGGAGCAGCGGCGTAACTAGAACGTGCCTTTGCGATCGTTCCGAAGACGTCCTGTTCTTGCTTAAGGACACCCTTTACTGACTCTGCGAGGTTTGGAATGAGATCGAATCGTCTCTGATATTGCGTTTCTACCTGTGACCAAGCGGTCTTTACGCTTTCTTCCCGTCCGACAAAGCCATTATATGAAGACATGAGCCAGAGACCGAGAAGCACGGCAACTCCGAGAATACCGAGGAGCACCTTATTAGTTGTAGACATGTGAAAAAAGAAAAAAGAGTAAAGCGCTCCCAGTATAGCTTTTTTTATGGGTCTTTTCTAGATATTTTCAAGCTCGTGTCGACCGGAGAAGTCGAGCGGGGTGCCCTTGAGCTCTCGTTTGTGCATAATGAGAATCAAGAAGACGATTCCCATCCAGAACGACGAAATAATCCATGGAGCATTGATATGGTAGTCCATGAAGAAGCCTGACATGGCCGGCGCGATGACCTGCGAGATGGCAATAAGTGCGTGTGAGATTCCGATAATCTTTCCTCGTTCATGCTCCTCTGCTTTTCCGGAAAGCTCACTACCGTTGATGACCGTAAGTGTTCCTTCCATGACTCCAAGGATCGCGATAATTGGTATGAAGATGCGAAGTCGTGCCGATGTTGCTGCTAAAAAGAGCAGGATGAGCGCTGAAGAGGCTATGAGCTGAATCTTGTATGGTCGCATGTATTTGAGCCAAAAATGCTTCATCAGGACGAGCTGGTTTATGGCGATCATGATACCGATACAGGTGAGAAGAATTCCGGCGTTGGTGATGGAGAAGTCGAATCGTCGGTTCAAAAAGAGAATGAATGTGGAGTGGTAACTTTCGAAACTCATCGATGTTGCGAGCAAGAGGAGGATGAGTGTTTTGTATTTTTTATGAGTGAGTCCGTACCAAATTGTCGTGAATGAGTTGAACTGAATCTTGGCGTCTTTTTGTTTTGCCGCAATGCTCTCTGGAAGAAATGCGATGGCGGCTATTCCGTTAATGAAGGCGAGGGCTCCTGTAAACCAGAAGGGGATGGATGGAGAAATTTTGGCTAACAGACTTCCGATTCCAGGTCCGGTGATGAATCCAATTCCGATGGCGGTTGGAATGAGTCCGAGTTTGATCGCGCGATCTTTTTCATCTGAAGAAATATCCGTGAGGTAACTTTGTGCAACCGAGAGGTTTCCTGCACTGAAGCCTCCGATGATACGCGAGAGAAAGATGATCCAGAGATTTGGGGAAAGGGCGAAGACGACCCAGCTGAGTGATGTTCCGAGAAGACAGGTGACGATCACCGGTTTTCTTCCGAATCGATCCGAGAGTGACCCCATAATTGGTCCTGCGAGAAATGCACACGCCGCAAACACCGAATACATGATCGATATCATGAATGTCGATGTGCTGAATTTTTCTACATAAATCGGAAGTGATGGAAGAATGATCGTTACACCGATCATATCGATGAGTACCGTGGCAAATATAATCGCAGTCGCTTTTCTTGAGGATGCCATGAAGGGATTGGAGTTGTGGGTAGAGGTGCGTACGCGGAGCCTTGTTTTCTCGTCCCAAGGAGTTTAGCAGAAAATTAGGTACAAAAAAAGAGGGCCGCGGTGGGCCCTCTTTTTACAAGGTATTGGTTTAGAGTGCCTTGAATGATTTGTCGATAGCTGCTTTGACCTCATCTGTTACGCCAGGCTCTTGAGAAGCATATATCACATATTTATCTGTATTGCCGATATTCGTTACGAAATCTATATCAACTAACTGTGCATCTTTTTTCTCTATTATTGCTAATCCATAAGACATTAATTTGTCTTGTGACGAGATATTTAAACTCTTTATGTATTTTCCGCTTTGTACTTCTTTCGTTGTAACCTTTCCCCAGCTTTTTGGAAATTGAAGGGAGAAGCTAAATTTGGTATTTGTGTATATCGTACCATCAACAATTCCAGCTTCCTTCTTGAGTTGATCCGCAGCTGTTCCGAAGTCACTTTGCATTTTTTCGCCTTGCGCCTTGAGGGCGTCAGTTGTCTTGGCTACTTCGCTGTTGATGTTGCCGCTGATTTCCTTTGTTGTTGAGGCGATCTTGTTGTTGACGGCGGTTTGGATGGCACTGCAGCCTGTGAGGGCGAGCGATGCAATCGCGAGACCACTGATGAGAACCTTTTTGGTGACCATGGAGAGAAGAGGATAAAAAATAATATAGATGAGAGAAGGGATAACGCTTATTTCTTTCGCATGGTGATTGCGGCGATGATAGCGACGACGACGAGGCCGATGAAGACGTACCAGAACTTGATGACGAGGCTGCCGAGGGCAACGAGGACGGCTGAGACGATGGCGAAGATGACAAACATGATGCCACTAAGAGCTGAGCCGACGCCTGGAAGGATGTTGAGGAGGGCGAAGACTGGGCCGAAGATGCTCATGAGACCGAAGGCGAGAAAGAACCATGCTGCGCCTTTCATAAGCCAGAATTTGAGGTTTTCTGAGCTCTTGAGGTCTTTGACGATCTCTGCGTCTGACTTGTTGCTGACGATGAATGGATCACCAGCGCTGATGGTGCCGTTTGCTACCTCACCGATAACGATAATATTTTGGTCGGCTGGAACTCCTACAACTTTTTCACGAGTTTTTGTGATAGGGTAGGCGTTAGCTGTTTTTCCAGCGTAGGTGATTGGAGTGATGAGTGTTGGATTTGCAGCTACTGGAGCGACTGTTTCTTGGTCGTAGATAGATTTGAGATTGTAGTTTCCGTTGGCTGACTTCGGATCGACGGTAACTGCGCCAAGCTTGAAGGTGTTCCACTTTTCAGTTGTTGTTACTGGAACCCAGGTGTCGACGTATTCCTTGGTTTCGACGGTTTGCTGAACGTCCTGTCCGTCTTTTTGAACGGTCTTGTAACTTGTCTTTGTTTGTTCAACTTTTCGATATTCTTCGGTTGTGTATTTGTAGTAAACGACACTTTCAGAAGTTTTTGGAGCTGCGAGAACGGATGGAACCGATGGCTTTCCAGAGATCTTTACGAGTCCTACTTGAGTTGTTGCTACCTGGTCAGCTGGCGTGAGTGCGAGTTTGGCTACGGTGCCTGAACTTTCCTTCATTCCTACTGAGTAATAGAGAATGACAAAACCGATCAAGACCATGATGAAACCGGTTCCTATACCTTTGATACTTGAGACGAGATCTCGTCCATAACGGGCAATAGGATTAGAGCTTCCGATATTCGTTTCGGAAACGACGCGTTCGTCTGCCATACATAAATGGGGTTAGAGAGGTGATAAAATCGGGATCATTATCTCATACCTTATTACTTTGTAAATGAGAGGATGAAGTAACTTGTGGTTGGAATGTTTGGTTGTTTGAGAATGCTTCCTGAGTTGTCGTAATAGTGTTTGGTTATGCGTGTTGCACCTTTTTGTTTCATGGAGAGAAGGAGTGTTGCGATGCCGCCGGGAGTATCGAGGTAGTCGTTACTATTGAGAGAGATGAGTTGCGAGATGGACCATGACTTGATAAGATTCCACGTTATTTTGTCTTTTTCTTGAGCTTCTTTGAGCGTGAGGTAGTGAGAGAAATCGACAGAAGTGAGAAGGGGAGTCACAGTCGATATGTATGGAGCAAGTGCGGATTCGAGTTTTACGATATCTTGCGTTGAGGTTTTGTCGCGAATGAGAATCGGGATGATTTTGGTCTCCGGGAGATAGTATTTGATAAATGGCATGAGGCTTCCGATGCCATGATCATTACCGAGGCCGTTAGTATTTTCTTCGATCGCGGTTTGGATATTTGGGCTGGTTGTCATTTTTTGGTAGATAGCTTGCTCTACGGCTACATTGCCAAAAGGCGTTGGATAGGACTCGTTACTTGTGAGAAATTGTTTTTCTCCTGCACTGAAATGATTTGGGGAGAGGATGATGAGCGTTTTTGGATTC
>JBAYUX010000003.1:0-45022 GCA_041674865.1 Candidatus Altimarinota bacterium | reverse complement strand
TTGTTGATCAAAAAAGTCACCTTCTTGCATGGTAAAATCGACGACTTTGGAATAGTGATGATCGGTTCCAGTGAAGTTCGTATCAACGGTTTTGGTTCCCCAGGTAACGCTCGCAGAACCACGGACAAGGGAATTTACGCCAGCTGCATGCGGAACCCTTGAAGAGTCACGGAGGGCTTGTGCATCATCCGTAGTGAGCGTTGTGATCACAATACCAAATGCCTGAGCAGGAGGACCTTTGTCATTACTTTTTCCTGGCTGAATGCTGAGTAAGTTGCTACCAAGTTTCGTAACTTGACCAAGGACCAAACTCTGCGCGCCAGCACCAAGGGAAATAATAATAATCACTCCCGCGACACCAATCAAAATCCCAAGGATCGTCAAGAAAGATCTTCCTTTTCGAGCGAGAAGTGTCTTGATAACCAGCGAAATAGTTCCAAAAAATGGCATATTACTTGATGAGTTCTTTGTCTGGCGTGGCGATCGTTCGATGTTTTACTGGTTCGTCAGAAATGAGATTTCCATCCTTAATTCGGATGATGCGCTTGGCATGATTAGCGGTATCCATTTCATGGGTCACGAGAATAATTGTTTTCCCCTCATCATTTAATTTCTGCAAAATATTCATGACCGTATTGCCACTTTTTGAGTCGAGATTTCCTGTCGGCTCATCGGCAAAAATAACGGCAGGGTCGTTCACGAGAGCACGCGCAATAGCGACACGCTGCTTCTCACCACCAGAGATCTGATTGGTGAAATATTCGAGACGATGAGACAAACCAACCGCCTCAAGAGCCTTTCGAGCCATAGCGTCTTGATTTGTTTTTTGGCTGTAGACGAGAGGAAGTTTGACGTTGTCGAGAACGCTCGTTCGAGCGAGAAGATTGAATGACTGAAAGACAAATCCAATTCGTTCGTTGCGAAGTCGTGCGAGATACTCATCATCAAATCCAGTCGTATTTTTTTCTTCAAACTCATAGTGACCAGAGGTTGGTCGATCGAGGAAGCTCATAATGTGCATGAGCGTCGATTTTCCACTTCCTGATGGGCCCATAATCGCGACAAACTCTCCTTCATTAATATGAAAAGTAATATCGTGAAGGACGGGCGTAACAACGTCGTCAGTGACGTAATGCTTTTTGAGATTTTTAATATTAATAAGTTTCATGAGGAAGAGTGAAGCGTAAATAATTTTTTAGCTACCGCTGTACAGCTAACTACTGCTTAATAAACGTAACGATCTGCTGTCCTTCATTGAGTCCACTCGCAACTTCTACAACACCACCGTCAGCCTGAAGACCAGTTGTAACTTCAACTTGGTGATAGGTTTTCTTAACGGCATCGTCGATGACACGAACATATTTTTTGCCATCTTGGCTGATGACTGCACGCTGAGGAACAGTAAGGATATTATCCTTTGAGGCGATTAAGATCGTAATATTTGCGGTCATGCCCGGCTTAACACCTTCGATAGTATCAAGACCAACCGTAACTTTATAATTCACAACACCTGATACAACCGTAGCTCCTGGATTGATGCTCTGTACCTTTCCCTGGAAGTGTTTATCTGGACCAAGGGCATCAAACGTAACATCAACGGTCTGATCTGGCTTGAGCTGAGAAATGCTCGCCTCACTCACATCTGCTTCAACGTGAAGATTGGTGACGTCTTGAAGAACGACAACTTCTTTCTGGGCCGTTGCGAGCTCACCAACTTTGACGTCAACTGATGTGATCGTTCCATTGGCTGGAGCACGAATAATGGTGTTTTCAAGAGAAGCATAGGCTGCCTGTACCTGACCCTGAGCAGAAAGAATCTGTGCCCGTGCCGCAGCAACATCAGCTGGTCTCGCTTGAGCCTTTTTCAAATTAAGAGTGGCATTCGCCTGATCTAAAGAATTCTGAGCGACAGAAACGGCGTTATTCGCATTGGTCATCGCAACTTGCTGTGTCTGAACAGCGGCATTATAAGCATTGAGATTCGTGACATAACTTGTCGACTTCATATTAGGAATATTGATAACCCATCGGCCACCATTATAGAACGTACCATCGCTACTGAATGTGGCATAAAGGCCATTGCCGATCGACTGTGGAAGGCCACGGTTGATGCTTCCATTAGAACTTAAAATGCCAGAAGTCGTGAAATAGAGACCATCTCCACCTTGGTAGATAGTAATAGTTGCCTGTCCTTTTGCAGTGCCAGTGTATGTTCCAGAAATAGTAATCGTACCCGTTGAAATAGTGCTTTCTGGTTCTGCCTGAAGTCCAGCGCTAAGGAGTGAGGCACTTGCATTATTAATAAGAGTTGTCTGTTGCTGAGTAGTGTCGGCGAGATTTTTCTTAGCATTATTGAGAGCATTCTTTGCAGAATCAACACCCACTTGAGCCAACGCAACTTCTTCATTGCTTGCACCAGCGAGAACTCGGTCATAATTTGCCTGAGCTGAAGCGAGTGAACCACGAGCCTGAGTAAGGCTTGCAGCCTGATCACCCTGACTGAGATTTGCGAGAACTTTTCCCGCCTTAACGACATCTCCTTCTTTGACGCTAACCCACTGGACGACGCCACTTGCCTTGAAACTGAGACTCAAGTCAGTACTTGAGGTAACTTGCCCAGTCGTGAGAACGGTAAGTTTTGCATTTTGTTTTTTGACAGTGTCGGTTTGAATCGTGCCGTTAGGAGCCTTTCCTCTGCTTAATATTCCAACAATAATAAGTATCAAAATAACACCAGCCACGGTGTACATAATCTTTCGTTTTGCAAATCCTTCTCGGATATTGACAGCGTGCTCAGCGATTTTTGGGGGGATGTTCATAAAAAAAGAAATGAATAAATGGTGTAAATAGGTGTTAGGATTTTTTCTTCTTGAGTGTCTTGCCAAACATCTTGTCGAACTCTTGGCGGATATTATTTTTAACATCTTCATCAGAGACATGCTGCATAATCATGGCGACAAACTCATCGAGATCGTCAGTTTTGATAAGTCCGAGAATTTTTCCAAACTTTCCCGTAACAACGAACTGGTCTCCAGTTTTAATATTGAGGTCCTTTCGAGCCCCCGCTGGGATCACAATCTGCCCGCGTGAACCAATAGTAGTCGTTCCATAGAGCTTGTGGTCTGTATGGCACTTTTTGATGAAGTCTTTTTGAGTTGTTTTTTTCATAAGTATGAAATTTCATACGCCATCATACATTATGATGAATATCTGTCAATTATACCATATATAAGCACAAAGAAGCAAAGCTCAAAAGGGGTGAATAGAGATGTTTTGGTCAATTGTGCACGATGTGCTCCTGAGGTATACTTACGTCTCTCGCGAGACACAATAATCAGAACACTATGGAACAGCTCAATATCGTACAAGTAAACGTCATTACCCTTATTCAAGACCCAAACAATCCTGCGCTTTTTCTCTACTGTCAGGGGCAAAATAAGATTATCCCAGTAGTTATTGGAAAGCCGGAGGCTCAGATTTTGGCTATCTCGCTCGACAAGACAAACGCGCATCGGCCAATGACCCACAACTTACTCCAAAATACGATTACCGCTCTTGGCGGAACGCTAACGCAGGTAGTTATTTTTGAGGTGATCGATAATGTATTTTACTCAAAAATTTGCATACAGGTTGGAAATAAAGAAATCCAAGTCGATGCAACACCAAGCGACGCTCTCGTGCTCGCCGTGCAGGCGATGAAGCCAATCTTTGTCACCGATCGAGTGATTCAAAAAGTAGGAAAAGAAAATTCTATCGGCATGAGCGCTGCTCGACCGCAGCAACTTTCACCGCAAGAAATTGAAGAGCTCAAAAGTCACCTCACGCAGGCACAAGATCGTGAGCAGACAGAAAGTGAATAATGAATACTATGAAGACATTGATCATCGACAATTACGACTCGTTTACGTACAACCTCTATCAGTATCTCGCTGAGGTTGGAGGAAATCCTTTGGTGATGAAGAATGAAGAGATAACACTCGCCGATATTGAAGAAATCCAACCAACACATATTGTGCTCTCGCCAGGCCCAGGGACGGTAACGAATGCTGAAGATTTTGGAATAGGTATGCAGGTGATACAGAAGTTACAGGGCATCTATCCAATCCTTGGAGTCTGTCTAGGCCACCAGGGAATTGCCGCAGCATACGGCGCAAAAATCATCCACGCTCCAGAAGTCGTACACGGAAAAACATCAGAGATTATTCATACGGGGGACTCAGCTATTTTTAAAAAAATTCCCAAGAAAATATCAGTGATGCGATATCACTCGTTGCTCGTCGACGAGACGACACTTCCATCAGTTCTTCGAGTGACCGCACGAACAGAGGGAGACGGATTGTGCATGGCAATCGAACACGAAACATATCCTCTTTACGGTGTTCAGTTTCATCCAGAAAGTATCGGAACGCCAGATGGCATGCAGCTACTTCGAAATTTTCTTGAGGCGAGGGGAAATAGTTGATGACGGGCAGATATCGCTCAAAACACACGAGCCACACTGCGGTCGACGTGCGATACAGACCTGTCGGCCATGTTGAATGAGGAGAAGCGAGAAACGATTCCACTCAGAACGAGGAGTCGACTTCATGAGATCTTGTTCGATTTTTTCGGGGTCTTGGTGTTTAGTAAGGCCGAGGAGGAGAGAGAGGCGTCGCACGTGAGTATCTACGCACACACCATCGAGAATCCCGTATCCTACGCCCAAAACGACATTCGCCGTCTTACGTGCGACGCCGGGCAATGTCATAATTTCTTCCATGGTGCGCGGCACTTCGCCACCAAAATCCTTGAGGATCATCATTGCCGCGCCCTGAATATGTTTCGCCTTATTGCGGAAAAAATTAATCGACTTGATGCGCCCTTGAATCACGCTCAACTTCGCGTGCGCGAACGCGCGCGCATCCGGCAACACTTCAAACAACTTCGGCGTTACCATATTCACTCTCACGTCGGTACACTGTGCTGACAAGATTGTTGCAACGAGTAGTTGAAAAACAGTCTCATAATGAAGCGCACAATGAACATCCGGATAGATCTTCAAAAGCCGTTTCAAAACAACGTTAACGAACGCCGACCCTCCGCCAAGCTTTCTATTCGATTTTCTTGTTACTACGGCCTTTTCTCTCATGGCTGAATACTACCAGAGTCTTTTGGAATCCCAAAGAGACGGCGGTAAACCTCGATTTCATCTTTGCCAGTTTGCTCTACGGCAGCATCGATTTCTTCAGGAGTTTTTTCAGGAGCTACGGCAGGCTCAGTGGCTTCACCAGCATCTCCATTAGCCCCAGTTGTCTCGCCAGAAGCGCTAGCCTCATTATTTTGCTGCATACTTTGCTCTTCAATACGTCGAGCATACTTCACAGGCAAACTGTTGAGTGGCAAGAGAGTGAGTGAAAGATAATCCAGAGGATCGACATGTTCACCATTTTTCAAAACTTCCAAGTGGAGATGTGGTCCAGTAGTCATGTATCCAGCACCTTTGGTTCCAGGCATACCGCCAGTAAGTCCAATGACTTCACCGGCTTGAATAACCTGTCCTTCTCGAACAAGAATAGAAGAAACGTGACCATATACGGTCATGATCTTTCCCTTATGGCTCAAGATAATATAGCTATAGCCCATTCCGTTATCTTTCGCTCGATAAACGATTCCATCTTTTGGTGCGCGAATCTGTGTCGACTGGTTGGTTGGAATATCGATCGCCTGATGTCCGACTCCAAATCTCGCCTTATATGAATCATCATGGAAATAAGCACTAATTCCACGAGAAGGATTGACGGGCCACTGAAGCAGAGCTCCGTTGTCATTTTGCTGCTGGAAGTCATAAAGTGCGCGCGTTCGATTATCGAGAAGCTTCTGTAAATCCGTCGGAGTAACAGAATTTCCGAGACGACTTAAATTATCTTTGATGTAATTAAAATTATCCTGAAGAGCGGCAATCTGAAGAAGAGATTCATCTTCTTGTTTCTGGGACTCTTGAATAAGTTTTTCATATTCCTGTTGCTGGCCATGCGTGAGCTCGAGGAGTTTTGCCTTTGCCACCTGTTGGTCTTCGAGATTTTGTCGATCAGCAAGAAGTCGATTTTTCAATGCATCAAGTTTTTGTTTTTTCTCTGAAGTAAGAGCTTGCATATCGGTGATAGTCTGCTCAGATGCAGCAAATTTTTCAAGCATGATCTGACCTCCATGTTGAAGCATATCGAGCGTTGTCATTTCCTGAAGCGTATCTCCGACAGACTCGTTCGCAAGAAGAAGTTTTACAGAGCTCAAGACTTCATCGCTCCCATCTGCGCTAAATCGATTTTCTTTGATATAGAGAACTCGCATGTAGTCAGCCAAAAGTTTCTTCTGATTCTCGAGAGCCGCACTTCGATTCGAAATCTCCATATCCAAAAGAGTGAGCTCTTTTTCTCGAAGTCCAATCTGCTGCCCAATATTTTGAATCTTCTCTGCACTCAAATCGATCTCATGCTGAAAGCTAATAACCTGTTCACGTAACGTCCCAATAGTCTCATTCATAACAGAGACTTTTTCTTGAGAGCTACTGATTTTTGAATCAAGAGAGTGATAGTCGGTATATGCCTTCTTGAGGTCCTGCTGAATCTGGAGAAGGAAGAGGGCATTATTCATACTTCGCTGATCGATACCCGTTCCACTGAAATCCAGCGACGGGGCCGCCGTTGGAACTCCATCCCGCTTCACTTTTTCGACAATACTCGAACTCGGCGTGAGGTCGGTGATAGCTGCGTTACTCGTAAACGCAGTAATTGGACTCGCAGCAAGGCTTGCAATGAGCAAGGCTGAGACGAAGCTATTTTTTGATATTTGTTTCATGTTTGTGTTGTTTCTCCTCATTATAGCACAAAAACGCCCGTCAAGCAAAGCTGAAATAGGGGAATTGCCCATTGGCTTACCAAGGCCAAAAAAAGACTTGCGTCAGCCACCCTTCGCAGTATAAAATGCCCCTGCTTTAATTTTCATCAGCATAACACCATGGCACATAAAAAAGCGGGAGGATCCTCGAAAAACGGTCGCGATTCCCAGGCGAAACGATTAGGAGTAAAGCTCTTCGGCAACGAAGTAGCAACAGCAGGAAGCATCATTGTTCGACAACGTGGAACGAGTTTCATGGTTGGTGAAAATGTTGGTCTCGGACGAGATCACACTCTTTTTGCACTTATTGATGGTACAGTTAGCTTCAAAGAGAAGCGACGACGTAAGTTCGATGGCCGTGCTCAAACACAGGTTTTTGTAAGCGTTGTTCCAGCTGTAGCAGTAGAGACGAAGTAGTACAGGTCAGGTTTCATGAGAATAACCCTCGTTCAAAATGAGTGACTTGGAGAATTTTAGTCCGTCCGAAGGTGGTGGCGAAGGAATGTCCGAAGCCGCCATGGAGGCGTTCCGCGAGCAAATGCGAGCAGCATCTCAACAGTTAAAACAGCTTCAGAAAGGCGAACAGAAACGAAAAAAGAAAGAAGAGAAACTGGCAAAACTTTTGACCCAGTTTCTTCAGCGTAAGTCGGGACGAACCGATCTCGCCTTTTTGGCAGCTCACGTCCTTGCTTTGAACATCCCGCCGGCATTTGTCCTTTCTGTGCTTCTTCTTGGTGACCGAGAATCTCAACAAGACCTCACGATGGCTGCAAAAGAAGATGACAAGGGTCTTGAGGTTGAGGTTATGAGTGGTGAGACGATCCAGAACATCACTCTCGACGAAGACGAACTCGCGCTTTTGCGCTCTGAAGATATGCAGCGAAGTCAGCTTATTATCGACGAGGTTCTCGTATGGATGGAAATTATGTATATGCAGGCACAGAACGATCAGCTCCGAATGATCAAAAACGGATACGACGAAGATCATAGGATTCAGCCATCACTCGTTGAGTATATGAACGCCGTTATGAAACATTTTGTTACCGACAATGCACTCAATATTTCGACAGAGAATGTCGTAACACTTGTTGATGTTATTTTGAGGAAGATTTTCGGAACCATCGAAGAAAATCTCAACAAACTCAATCTTTTACGAAATCAAGAATTCGATAGTTTGCCACCGGGCGAAGACAGCCAGGCCAGTGGACAGAATCAACTCCCATCATGATTGATTTAATACTCAATCTCGACGTTCACCTCGTATCACTCATTCAAATGTATGGAGTTTGGATATATGCGATAGTTTTTGTGGTGATTTTTTGCGAAACAGGGCTTGTAATCGCCCCGTTTCTTCCAGGTGACTCGCTTTTATTTTTACTCGGAGGCCTCGCAGCTCGTGGGCTTATTGATATGCAGGTCATTATATTTATTACTATCGTAGCCGCTTTTCTTGGAGATGCAGTTAACTATCACATCGGAAAACTGCTCGGCCGAAAAGTATTTCATTCGGACACGAGTCGAATTTTTAAGAAAAAATATTTAACACAAACCGAGGCTTTCTATGAAAAGTACGGAGCTAAGGCAATCATCATCGCCCGATTTATGCCAATCGTTCGAACCTTTGCACCATTTGTGGCAGGTGTCGGAAAAATGTCATACAGACGCTTCCTTGCATACAATATCATTGGAGGTATCGCCTGGGTTCTCATCTTTGTTGTTGGCGGTTACCTTTTTGGAAACATACCATTCATCAAAGAAAACCTGACGATAATGGTCATGGTCATTATCGTACTTTCTGTGATTCCAGCCTTAATTGAATACTTGCGAAACAGGCGTCAGGCCAAGTAAAATATCCCTACTATGTTCAAACTTGCCAATAACCTTTCGAAAGAAGAGGCTATCAAATTAAGAGATGAGGAGACGTTTGAGAGAAAGACGCTCTCATTCTATCGATACGTTCGGATCAAAGATCCTCAGGATTTTCGCAATCAATTATACGCTGAGTGGTCCGCCCTCGGTGTCCTCGGGCGCACCTACGTCTCCCAAGAAGGTATTAACGCTCAGATTAACGTCCCAGAACCTCAGTGGGACGCCTTCATCGACAACCTCGAAAGTCACCAAGAGCTCAAAAGCATGCCGCTCAAAATTGGAGTCGAGCAGGGCTTCTCATTCTACAAACTCACGATCAAAATCAAAAATCAGATCGTCGCAGATGGTCTTTCGAATGATGCTTACGACATCGCCAACGTCGGAACACACCTCACGGGCGAAGAGTTCAATAAGCTCGCGGAACAAGAAGGCACAATCATCGTCGACATGCGCAATCAGTACGAGAGCGAGATTGGTCACTTCGAAGGAGCGGTTCTTCCTCAGGTCGACACCTTCAAAGAAGAACTTCCAAATGTTCGCGACACCCTCAGGGGAAATGAACATAAGAAAATTCTTCTCTATTGTACTGGCGGAATTCGTTGTGAAAAGGCGAGTGCCTATCTCAAAAACGAAGGCTTCAAAGACGTAAATCAACTTCACGGCGGTATCATCAACTACGCTCACGAGATGAAACAAAAAGGCCTTCCTTCAAAATTCAAAGGCAAGAACTTCGTCTTTGACGAACGACGAGCTGAGCGCATCACGGAAGATGTCCTGAGTCAGTGCCACCAGTGTGAATCTCCATCCGACAACCACGAAAACTGCGCCAACGAAATGTGCAACATTCTCTTCATCCAATGCGACGCCTGCGCAGAGGAGTTCTCAAAATGCTGCTCAGTATCATGCCGAAATATTGCAAACCTCCCACTCGAAGAACGTCTTAAATTACGAAAGACACAGCCAGTAAAACCAAAGATGTTTAATCGCAAAAACATGTCAACGGAAGCGCTCCAAAAAGTGTAACTTTTTTGAGTCTCATTCGTAACCAATATGGACATTTTATTTCCTATCCTTTTAACAAATGTATATGAAAGAAAAACACCTTCCAGGCATCTACTCATTCGTAATAGCAGTTGTGGTGGTCGGCCTTATCACCCTTCCGTTTCATGTCGTTCCGAACAATGCGTCTGCAGCAATATCTCTTTCTCAGACAACCGATTACGAACAGTCAGTAATCAACGCTGTAAGTAAGGTCTCCCCAGCAGTCGTAAGCATTATTATCTCAAAAGATGTTCCTATTCTTCAGAAATACTACATAGATCCATTTCAGGGAAGCCTCGGAAATGACCAAAATTTCCAGAACTTCTTCGGGCCATCATTTAAAATTCCTCAATACAAACAGAGCGGAACAGAGAAAAAGGAAGTAGGCGGCGGTTCAGGTTTTATTATTAGTTCTGATGGCATTATTGTCACGAACAAGCACGTTGTCAGTGATCCAAAGGCCTCATATACCGTTCTTCTCAATGACGGAAGAAGGCTCGATGCAAAGGTGCTCATGCGATCAGATACGATTGATATTGCAGCGCTCAAAGTCGACGCAAAAGACCTCCCAACCGTTCAGCTCGGAAACTCAGGTCGATTGAAACCAGGTCAAACAGCCATTGCCATCGGAAACGCGCTCGCCCAATTCCGTAATACGGTTTCAGTCGGAGTTATCTCTGGCATGGCCCGAACCATTAGTGCGGGTGGAGGTGACGCATCAGAAGTTCTTCAGGATGTAATTCAAACAGACGCAGCAATTAATCCAGGAAACTCCGGTGGTCCACTCATTAATACGCGCGGCGAAGTTGTCGGCGTGAATGTTGCTGTCGCGCAAGGCGCCCAAAACATCGGCTTCTCAATCCCAATCAATCAGGTGAGATCGATAATCAATGGGCTGAAATAAACGACATAGCCAATTGGAGAGTAATATTAAAGCGCAGCTTTAAGCTCCATCTCGAGTACATCAATTGGCCGCATGCCAATAAATTCTTTCACGACTTTTCCGCTCTTGAAGAGCTTCATATTTGGAATGCTTCGAATATCGTATTGAATAGCGAGCGGCATATGTTCTTGGATTTCCGTATTAAGTTTTACGATTTTCACTTTTCCATCCATCTCCCCAGCAAGTTCATCGAGAATGGGGGACATCATGAGGCATGGTTGACACCATGGTGCCCAGAAGTCGACGAGTACCGGAATATCTGAGTTTAAAACTTCTTCTGCGAAATTCTGAGCAGTAATTTCAATAGCTTTTGGCATACATAAAGGGGTTAATAATTTATGAAATTTTAAGGAATTCTCCAAGAATAGTATTGATTCGCTCTTTGTCTTTTGGAGTGGTGGACTGAAGGCATGATGCTAAATTTTCCTGGAGATAAAGTTCCACAACTCGCTTCAATCCCGAGCTCACAGCGCGAAACTGTTCAATCGTTTTTTTACAATTCTTTTCATCATCAATGATCTTGGATAATGCATCTATCTGGCCTTTGATAATGTTAAGACGTTGAGTGATAGTATTTTTTCGCATAAAGAGTATAGGTAAATGTCGATTCGAGTATATACCCCTAGGGGGTATAAGTCAAGATCATAAAGCGCGGCAAGTATACGACAAAGAGACCGCAGTATAACTTTGCGATAATAGCGGGAATAATGTTTTAAAATTCTGGGGTGGTCGATGGGGCTCGAACCCACAACCCCTAGGACCACAACCTAGTGCTCCACCATTGAGCTACGACCACCACGTAAAACTTGTAAGCCCGCTAATTCTAGAGCCAAGAGGCTTATTTGGCAATAGCTAAAAACCCTAGAAAATCGATGGGATGTAAGGAGTGAAAGATTGGAATTTCGCGTAATGCGAGGAGGCTAGGAACGAGCGACCGAGCCGTACTCAAATGGGTACGGCGAGAGAGCGTGTGACGCGAGCCGACAAAGCAGTGCGCGAAATGAATTACAAAAAACCCCCACCACTTGGGCGGGGGTCTTGTGTGTTTTAGGAGAATCGACGCCCCTTTGCCCTAGAAAAGCAACAAAGCCTTGAATTCCTAAAATTCACAATAAGCGCAATGACTTTAAACTATTTTGAGAAAATTATCAAGTGAAAATGGTAACACGGTCGAATCATAGCTCTTCTTTTTTGCATTGAGCTTCACTTCGTTATTTCGAAATTCTTTTCCGTGAAATATTCGATCACGTAAATACGCATATTTACGCATAAGGCGACTGCTGAACTGTGCAGCGTACTTGAACTGGCTTCCATGGAGAAGATAGAAGTTATACGACTCGGCGAAGTCTTCGAACGGATCAGTTTGCGCATAGGTAGTCACAAAATCGAGTGCATTGGAATCACGTAATCGTGTTTTTGAATTTTTCCAACTAATAGAATAGAAGTCGACACTTGGGTCGTCTTTGAAAACGGAAACCTGTGAGTCTCGGAAGTTGCTGACGCCGGCAGATGAATGACCCTCGTAAAGGCCCGTATCGGTCACGTGTCCCATTTCATGTACAAAAACAGACGTGAGTTCAGTTGTTGAAAGATCGTTGCATTTGAGCGAGATGGCAGATCCTCCGCCAAGACCTCGGTTGGTATCACTCGTCCACCGAAGGGTGATTTGCGAAAGATGTCCTCGTTGAGAATCAGGGAGAGCGAGATAGGCATTAAAAACAGTCGACTCGCACTGCTTGAGTCGATTGAGAACGTTGGTTGATGGATATACACCCAGAACCTGATACTTCATCGCCACGCCATAGTTGTTGAAGTTTTTCCCAAAGGCAAAAGATGGCGCTGGCTGGAACTGAGAAAGAGGCGCCTGGGTCACATATCGGGCAGAAGGCGCGCTGTGGATCGGTTGTGTCTCATTATGGGTAGCCGTATATGCCTGAAGCCAAATCTGAAGAAGGGTATCAATCACAAAGACCTGAGTAAAAGGAAGGTTTTACTATAGCTGAAATTATAAATATGTCAAGTATATCGCTTGCTCGGTGCTATACAAAGAATGGCGAGCAGATATATCCCCAAAACACCATTTTGCGGAAAGTATTCCAGGTGGAATACAAAGTTATTCTCTGTGGAATAACTTCTGTCAAAGGCGCTTTTTTGAACCCATGCCCCCTCCCTGTCTCACCACACGGCTCATCTCGCCGCCTAAATAAAGACACAAAAAAGCACCCGGTTGAAAGGGTGCTTAGTGGAATAGTTGGGGTTTGGGAGGGGAGTTAATACGTGAAGTAAATAACTCACCCTACCCTGCAAAGTCACGTATCCGTCTGAGAGTAAACTCCAGTTGGAAAATCGTAGGTCATAGACGCTCGCGTCTGAGAACCAACGAATGCGACTTCAGGGTGAGGGGAAGGAAAGTTTTGAAACTCTCAACTCCACCTCGTATTTCTAATTGCCATTTCCGGAGAAATGGAAAGTCCAGTGTCCGATGAAAGACTCTGAAATTGTATGGCAGCCGGTGAAGGTTGCCGTACCTTAATCCTTGTGAATGGCGTTGTACTGCCATTCGCGTGAGTCAATCCTTGTGAGATTGACTCTAGGATGATCGAGATTGTAGGTTCTCGATCAAACCTTCAGAATGCTTTGTGCATAGAGAGCCATAATTCCCATCAAGCTATGCGCAAGATGAGAAGTAAACTTCACAAACCCGTAGGTTCATGAAGTTCGGGATAACGAAAGGTGGTGTAACTTCGCAAAGGCGTTACACCGAGAAAACCTTATATGGTTACCAGGGGCTCCCAAAGCAATGAAACATTGCTGAGGAGAATAAAATCCTGAAGACGATTCGATGATCTCTAAACTGCGAGCAGCGAGAGACCCTACCTTCCATTCGTGTGACACCTGGGTGCCCCACAAGAATGCATAGTCTACATCAGTCGTTTTAACCAGCCGGAGCCAGTATAAACGGCGACATGGACATAAAAGGCAGAGGACTCGCTGCGCGAGAGAACGATCGACGAGTTTTCAAGGGACCAATAAAGCGCGTGAGCTTTAAATCAGTCAAAAATATAGATTAGGTGCTATGATATAACAGTATTACTATCCTGTCAAGTATTCAGCTTCAAATTCCCTCAAAAGTTCTCTTAAAATATCATAGCTGAATCAAAGCAGACGGATTGTATGACAAACTTGACGAGACCACAAGTTAATTTTCTAAAAACTACGAAATTCAGCTTCAAATCAGCTATAAAAATCCGTATCGCGGCTTTTCTAGCTTCAGACCAGCTTCAAATCGAAGATATATTAGACTGCAGATTCAAGTTTCGACCAATCATCGACAGGCGTACCATTGATTTTGGCGATAAGTTTTCCTGGAACATGCTCCGAGCCTTCCTCGACAACAACCTCATATTCACGATCCTTGAGCTTCACATGAGAGAATCTCCAGACGTTCTGGCTTGGAACGTAGTCGAGAGTGCCTTGAAGGGCAGGTGAGGTAGGTGCCTTTTGTTTAATGTAGTCCTGGATGAAGTCTTTGGCACAAGCTCGAAGTTCAGCTGCCTTGTCGCGGTGAGCTTCCTTTGAGTCATCAAGGCGAACGGTAATCGGAGTACGATCACCAATCATATAGGTGTACTGAGGATTTCTGTCTTTGCTTGAATGAGCGAGAGCCGTATGGAACTTAATTCCATAGAAACTCATGACATTATCGCGAAGAGCTGGATGAGCATCCGTTCCTTCAAACATAATTCGCTTATCATTTTCCATTTTTTTGTTGTACTCGGCTCGCTTCTCAGGGGAGAGATTGAAGGCCAAGACATCAGTAACTTCACGTTCATACAAAAGATAGCTCGCCTCCAAGAACGTATAATCATGCTTCTGTACGAAATCTCTTTCGAAATCTCCAGTATGACCAACACGGCTTTTGCCATCCGTAGACTTCCGTTCGTCATGTTTCTTTACGAGTGTATCGACAATTTTGAATAACTGTTCACCACTAATTTCATTTTCAGAAAATCCGAGAGCATATGGTTCGATGAATTTTTTATTTGGATTGTAATACGAATGAATGATTGACATTTTCTGCTTACCAAGCTTTCCAAGAGCAACAAGTTCAGGTGGCTGAGTGATCTTCGCACTTTCGGCGAGAGCCTGCATCTGATCAGGGAGCTGATTAATAGCAGCTGGCATGAACTTCACACCCGCATCATGAATACGATCTGTAAGCGCTTTTCCAGTGAAATGTTGAGCAAGCGAGTTGAGACCAAAGAATCCGAGAACGCCAATCGCCAGTGGTTTCAAGATGGTATTTTTTTCATCTGTCTTGAAGATATGATTTCCAACAAGAAGTGCGGCAACACCGAACATGATCATCTCAGGCGTACTTGCTCGAGAGACACTGTTGAAGACACTTCGAATACCTTCTTTAGCATTTTTGTTGAGAGAGTTTTCATTGAGCTCACTGAGAGCGGTCTTTGCCTTTGAAATTTCTTTTTGTCGAGTAGCAAGGCCATCGGCGATTGCAAGGATCGTCTTTTTTCCAAGTTCAAAAGATTGGCTTCCAGCAGGGGAATTAAGCGCACTAATGAGAATTTTTTTCTCCTCACCTTCTGGAAAATATTTCTGAATAGCATCGACAGCGAGCTCAGGTTTTTCAGTCCAGCCGCTCGTATCAACCTGGTCTTTTTCAAACTTCTTCATAAGGTCACCAACTTTTTCAGGAGTTGAAAGTTCTGCCTTGAGTTTTTCAAGACCTGATTTGGTTTGCGCAGCACTATACTCTTGTGGAGCAGAAGTAATGGTCTTTGGACCTTCGTATGGCTGTTGTTGTGGTTGTGTCTGCATAAAGATCGGGATAGGAAAGTTTAGGCGTTATCTACATCACTACTCGAATTTTTTAAATCTACGATATCCTCACTGAGTTCAGTTCGCAACTCCTCAAGCGCTCCTGCGAGCTTGTCTGGGAAGTTTGGAATCTTATCAATCGCACCAGCGATAATCGTCATTTCTTCTTCGTCGGAAAAATCTTTTCCATTAACATCTTTCAGAATGTTCTGAAACTGCTCCTCAGGAAGTTCCTGAATAATGAGAGCAATAAGCCGTTTATCGACTCGATTGATAATGAGTTCACGTACGAGTTCACGCTGCTCTGACGAAACGTCATTGAGCGGAAGCGAGACGAGAAGATTATCTACGAAGGTATCGAGAATTTCCTGTAATGATAAGTCGTTTGAGTCCATGAGTGAGGAATATGAGAGTAAGTTAGCGTAAGTATAATACCGATTAGTGACCGCCGCCATGCGCACCTCCACCACCGTGAGCACCACCTCCTTCTTCATGTCCACCACCGTGGCCATGTCCTCCAGAGAAGTGCTTGAGCGGATTAACAAAGTAGTTGTCTCCAGTCGTGCTGTAATCCAAAGCCTTGCCGAGTCGCGTGCCTCCAAACCAACTTGGAAACCTCTTGATAGAACCCCATGCGCCCTTCGCCGAATTAATCGTCCACGCAATCGGTCCTTTGCCTTTAATATTCTTCCAATGTCTCTTAATATTCGCACCACTTCGAATCGCAACAAGTCTCGCAAATGTTCCGCGTCCCGGATCCATCGCATTCTCCTTCATCTGTTTCATCGCATCTGTAACAGACAATTCACCGCTCGCGACTTTGTCTCGAATCTCTTTCGCGATCTTTGCTTTTTCTTTGCTAACAATTTTCGGATCGGTAATCATGCTAAATAATACCGAGTCATCAATACCTTCTCGTGCCGTATCAATGGCATTATCTTCAGCCATATACTCCTTTAATTTATCGTCGAACTTTCCAGGCTTTTTCATGATTGACTGATATCGTGACTCTTCGCGAAGTAATCGAAGATTTCGGATCATCGCCATAACAAAAGGAATATCCTTTGGTTTAATAATTTTATTTTCATGTCCCTCGAGTACCTTTTGAAGGTGTCCAATAAGAAGGGGAATATCGTCAACACTGAGCTGCTTCGTCTTGATCATATGTCGCAACTCAACACGACTTGTATCATGTTTGAGCTGAAGTTTTGCAAACGGCCTCTTCTCATTTGAAGAAATAAATCGAAGCGTCTGAAGAATCTTGTCGAAATCAGGGAAGAATTTCGCACCCTTTTTTGCAAGCGCCTCGCATCGAGCCTTGTTCGCTGCAAAAACCGACATATCCTTCGCATCCGACGCCGCAAACTTCGCAAACATAATCGCCTCCTCGCGTCGCTTTCTCTTCTCAATATCATTTAATTTCTTATCATCCTTAATGATTCCACCCTCCGCTTCCGGAAGCGTAATATACGCATGATAGATTCTATAAAGGAATTCTGAAGAAGTAATCTTATGAACCTCATGATGTTCGCCAGCCTTCTTCGCCTTTTCTTCCTCGGCCTTGAGTCGAGCGTCGTTGTGTTTTTTGATAACTTGAGAATCTTTAAGAAAGGCTCGATCTTCAACGAGATTCATCGCAGCATCAAGTCCTTCGCCATTATTGAAATTTAGTGCTGCTAACGCGGCGGCATTAGCTTTAACCACCTTAATTTTATCATGAAGATCTTTATCTTTAGCCTCATCAGGAAGAGGGAGAATTTCATTAGAAGCAATATTTTTATTATATTTACCTACAGCAATACTCATTTTTGCAATGAGCTGCTTAAACTCTTCAAGATGATGTTTTGCATCTTGATATTTCTTTTCTTCTTTAGCGAAGTTTTCGGTAGCAGTAGATAATGCACGTTCAGCTTTTTGCACCTCCTTATCATCTTTACCCTGAGAATCTTGTTTGGCAACCCTCGCTTCCTGAAGAGCAATTTCGGTTGCCTGAAATGGTGTTTTGCTTAATTCTTCCTGCGCTGCTCTGTATGCAGTTATTACAGTCTCTAATTGGGATTCAGCAGCATCTAGGGCATCTTGTGCTGCTATTTTCTCACCAGGTCCAGCCTTAGCGAGTTTTTTCTCGGCATTTTTTACATTTTGCGTAGCGACATCCAGGGAGCGTTTCGCGCTACTGTATTTTTCAGCAGCACTTTCGTCATATAAATGATCAACATGATGCTGAAGTTCATGTAATTTCTTCGATGCACTATCTGGAGCGCATTTATCACGGATCTTCTGGGCTAAATCTGTAATTTCCTTGTAAGGTGTAGTAAGGAGTTCAATATGTTCGTTTACCTCATCAACCTTCCCCTTGTCCGGATGATGAATTCCAAGTGCCTTCTCTAAAAATTTCGTTGATTTTTCTGCCGGTACTTTTTCCTCAAGAAATCCCATCGCATACGTCAGAACAGGATCACCTTCCGGTTCAGCAATGAGCTCTTTTCCAAGATAGTCATTGAGTATTTTTTTATTTTTCTCATCCTTCGCGATGGCGTGATTCCATACGTTTGATGCATTCAAAAGTGCAGGCATGGCGACCTCACGATTTGCTGATACAGCAATGGATTCTTCGCGTGAGCCTTTGAAATCTTTATTGCCAGCATTTGGTGGCTGCTCTCCATAAAAAAGCTTTCTTGCTCCTCCAAATAATCTGCTCGTCAAAGATGAACCAAGACTTTTTTCTTTTGTACTTCGATCAAGTCCATGAATTGATCGTGTAAGATTTCCGTTGCCACCTTCGAGCGCTTCGAAGACACGTGGATGCACGTCAGCCATAATGTCATCAATTTCAGCATTATCATTTTCTGCGAGAAAATCTTTCGCCTTGTTATCTTTGGCATATCGACCCTCTACAGCATGGAGTGCTTTGAGAAAGTCACCCTGATCTTGGTTTGCATATCGATCCTTCGCCCGAAATGTATTGTCGCCTGAGTTCATGCTTAGTGAAAATTATTCTACTCATTATAGCACAAAACTAAGTTGTTGCCAATAGGCACAGCTATTAAACATTAAAGCTAAAGTGGCTAAGTAATTTTATTAATGATTAAATCATATTGAGCTTCAAGGGAGGTGATTCTAGCTTCTTTTCGAGCTATCTCTGTTTGAAGTTCTCGCCTTCTATTTGCGTAGTATAAAGTTTCCCTATTTGTAAAATATTTATTATGACGCAATTCTACTTCGGAATAGTCGCCTTCACACTTTTCAACTAGATCTGCTTTAGGTTGTCTTCCTTTATTTTTTTCATCTAGTCTCTCATTTTGAGATGCCAAAAGGGCTGTAAGACGACTGATATCAGCTTCTAGGGCTTCAAGTTGCTCTCTAACCCTAGTGCATTCATCGCATAATTGTTTATAAACTAATTGTCGCCGCTTCTTCTCCTCAAATGTAATAGAGACGCGTACTGGATCTTTTTTCTTTTCCTCGAACAGACGATCAAATATAGACTTCGGTGATTTGATGTCTTGAAATGGCAATTCGCTGCTTGCAATCCATGCGGCATCACGTCTAGATTCAAGTTGAGATAAATCGGGCATATCTCGTCTTTCATTTTTACGTTGAGCGAGGGAAGATGCTGTTTTGTCACGGGCATTCTGTAAATCTTTAAGATATGAGTCAAATGAATCTAAGTCAGCAATGGCACTGGAAAGATTACTTTTAGCCCTATGAAATTCAGTCCTGAGTTCAGAGTCTTCATTTGCCTGTTTTCTATTTGTATCATTAATCTCAGAAAGAAGGTTATTGATTTGCCCTCGAAGCACGGCAATTTCAGCCTGAATATTTTGAAGGATCAAATCCGGTCTTACATGGACTATGGGTTCATTAGGCTTAGAGGATACGAGATCATTCGCTGAGCCTGCAGGAAGAAGATCTCTCGGGTCTAAACTTAGACCTTGAGGAACAAGCGATGATGGTGGAAGTTGAGGCACGGAACGATCTTCAGTTAATATCATCGAAGTTGACGTAGGAACCTGCGTCGCAGGAGATGTAAGATTCGAAGCAGAAGGCGAAATCACTTCAGATACAACGGTAACCTCGGGCTCCGAAGGTGGTGGCTCCTTTTTTGCCTGGCTAGCTTTTTGGACAAATGTCGATAATTCCTCAATCAATTTGGTCTTTGTTTTCGCATTAAAGACGCCAGCCATTCGATCATTGCGATCGCGAATGACACCAGCCTTTATCTGAAATTCAACAAGCGCATTGAATGTGTCAAAATCGAATGACTCACATTTTTCTTCTTTGAAATATCCAAGAGTGGCGAGTCCTGTCTGAAGAGTGATCACATCACCTCCATGAGCTCCAACAATCAAATCGTCACTGTTTATTTTCGGACCAGAATGTAATGCACGAGCAATGAAATCTATTGCCTTGCAGACTCGAGCCAAATCAGAAGGAAGTTTAGTCCAATCGCATTGATGAGCAATATACTGCTGTTTTAAATCCAGCCCTCTATTCAATATGCCCCAAAAAAATCCATGAAATGAATCGTGTGCCAGCAGGGGTTCCTGTTCCCAAAATGGAAAATAGGATACGATACAACTCATTGCTTCAACTAAATCTCGATGAAAAGATGGAGCCTTTTCAAGATTATGGGCGCGCAGTCTATAATGCGACTTGGTGTCAGGGAAGAATTCTAATAGTTGCTGAAAAACCAAGTCATTCGAAAGCATTTTTCCTTTTTCCGGAGTGGCGGGCTTGGTAATAGGAGAGACAGTAGCAGGAGGAGGCGCATCCACTTTTTTAACCACAGTCTTTTGGTCAGGAGTAGGAGTTACAGGTCTTGATACGGAAACTTCTTTCTGAATAGCCCCTGCAGGAAGCGGAGAAGTAGATCTTGTTGTCCTTGACGCCACAGCTGCATTTTGAACCGGTTTTGCAGGAGGTGTAGAAACAGTAGGTGCCGTAACTTGATTAACTGTACTTTTTACCTGAGTAATAACGGCAGCTACCGTAGGCTTAGGTGAAGTAACAACTATTTTGGGCTCTTCCTTTTTTGGGCGAGATATTCGACCCAATAATTCCTCTCGTAATTTAGCTTTTGTCTGGGGTCCAAATATTCCAACACCATTACTTTGACGATTTGTAATAATACCCTTAGCAAGTTGGAACTGGATCATGGCTTCGTGTGTGGTTGGCCCGAGTGTTCCATGTGCTGTTTTTTTGAAATATCCAAGTATGGCGAGTCCAGTTTGTAGTGCCTTAACTCCATCTCCAGATGCCCATTTTGCGAGAGAGTTGGTGATTTTATCTAGTTCGGTGACAATTCGCTGAATTGTTTTTGGATCGCTCATTATGTTCGCAGGAGGAGTTGCAAGTTTTGCAGTAGTATTTGGAGGTATTTTCTCAGCGGGCTTAGATGGCTTGGTGACAGGGGGAGCTACAGTCAGAGTTGAGCTAGAAATTTTCAATACCTCCATAAGTTTTGCTCTTGTCTGCGGCCCAAATACGCCAGCCCCATGACCTTGACGACTAGTAATAATACCTTTAGCCAACTGAAATTGAATAACAGATTCCTGCGTAGTCGGACCAAAAGTTCCATGTGGTCCTTTTTTAAAATAACCAAGAGTAGCGAGACATGCCTGTAAAGCTTTTACTTCATCGCCCGACGCACCCATCGCTAGATTACTGGATGGAACATTGAGTTTAGGTGTTCCAACTTGACTTACGGCACGACGGGTATCGATTGTCGGCTTTTGTATAGGGGGAGCTAGAGGTGCTACAACATTTTTTTTGGGCGCCACTGAAGATGCGTGGGCTAATAATGCTTCTTTTAACTTTGCCTTTGTCCTTGGACCAAATATGCCCGCATCGCCACTTTGACGATTAGGAATAATACCCTTATCTATTTGGAATTTTATAACTGCCTCATGCGTAGTCGGCCCAAAATATCCATGAGGGATTTTATTAACATAACCTAAAATACCAAGCCCTTGCTGCATTGATTTGACTCCATTCCCCGACATTCCTTTTTCGAGAGGACGGGAAATTTTATCTAATTCGACAATAACGTCTTGGATTGCTTTTGTATTATTACTTAATTGGGGTGCCTGTGGAATTCCCATTGAAATTATTGAGACAAGTAAGGAATAAATTTAAACAAGATTGGATTGCTGAATATTTTTGCCATATATTCTAAAGATCTTTTCCGAGCAGCGGTGGCTAAATTACGCACGCAGTAGAGTGCATTTCCGTTATCTCCCATCATTGCGTATATAACCGCAAGTTCATACCATGCTTCTAGATTTGTATTATTTTCAGAAAGCGATGCAAAAACAAATCGGAGCGCATGTGGCATATTGCCATTCATGCGATCTATTTTTCCACGAAGAAGAAGGAGTGCTGCATGAAATCTTGGCTCAGATACCGAGAACGCAATTGCCTCGTCTAGTAGTGGTCCAGCAAGATCGGGAGATTGCTGATCAAGGGCCATCATAGCTAACGAATAATAACTTCGAGCATTCGTAGGGTTGGCCTCGAGACTTTGTTGAAATACAACCTGAGCAACTTGAAATCTTCCCGCTTGTCTTGCAGTTTCTCCAATTCTCCAAGATTCCAGAGATTGAGCAGCGCGGGGATTTTGCAAAGTATGAATTGCGCTTCTTAATTGAGAATGTTGCTCTCGTTGAGCCCATAGAAACACATCCTCAGAGCCACGCATTTGATGTATAAGAGCTGCTGTTGAGGCAACTTGTTGAGCTGTTAATGCAGAAATTCCAGCACCTATTTCACCAAATCCACTTAGTAACGCGCCATTGATTGCATCTAATTTTGCATTGCCCGCCTGAGCGATTTGATTTCCTTCAAAGAGAAATTGATCTCCGATTTGAAGAAGTTGAGATACTTTTTCATGCTCCATGAGGGATCGGGATAGAATGCCGAGAGCAGCATTTCTTTGTCCATGAGCTTCTTGTGCTCGTCCATCGAGATTTGCGAGAGCATGATTTTGTAGACGTGATTCCTGAAGGGCTAGTTGACCATAATACCCAGATTCCCTTACTGCCTCAGCTAATTCTTGCTGCCCCTCTACAAGAGAGCTAAATTGAGGATTAAGTTCTCGAGCTACATTTGGAATATCGATATGTACCTGAGGAGTAACATTAACCTGCGGTGATTGCATTGAAGTCGAAGGCGTCGGAGATTGGACCCTTTGTCTTCTTGTCATCTCCTCAAGTAGCTCAACCTGTTGCTTTCCCATTTTCAACATCTGCCCGGCATCTGAAACGCCGAATTCTGTGGGGACGCCGTGAAGTCTTTTGTCGAGGACGCTGCCGACGCGGTTGTTTTTATCATCCACTCCCATATTTGGAACATTAGAAGAGATCATTGTTATGCTTTCTGGTCAGTGGCGTCAACTGCTTAGGGGCCAAAAGAACACGATTTACCAATTTACAAGCCGAAAAAATGTTGATAGTATCTACCAGCAAATTTTGCACATTCACTTTTTAGCCCTCAAACCATGAAAGTCACGAAAGAAGTTCTCGGAAAGTCACAGGTAAAGCTGATTATTGAGCTCGACGAGCAAGAAGTACAACAATACAAACAGCAGGCAGCAAAGCGCCTCAGCGAGCAGGTCAAGATTCCAGGATTCCGACCAGGAACGGCTGGATATGATGTCGTGAAGCTTCATGTTGGCGATGCAGCGATTACGAAGCAGATGATCGACCTTGCCCTTCCAGTTACCTATTCTAAAGCTGTAACAGACGAAAAACTTCCAGTAGTTTCACGACCACAGGTCAACATTCTTACTGAGGAGCCATTTACATATGAGGCGATCGTCGCTCTCCTTCCAGATGTAAAAGTCACGAACTACAAGAACGTCAAAATCGACGTCGACACAGCAAAGGTTGAGGACAAGGACGTTGATAGCGTCTTCGACAATCTCCGAAAGCACTACGCAACCTACACTCCAGTCACAGATCGACCAATAAAGAAGGGTGACCGAGTTGAGATCGACTTCAATGGAACAGACACAGAGGGAGTAGCAATCGAGGGAACGGCAAGCAAAAATCACCCACTCGTTGTTGGTGAAAATACGCTTATTCCTGGATTCGAAGAAAACCTTGAGGGTATGAAGATAGGGGAGACGAAGACCTTCCAAGTCACCTTCCCAAAGGACTACCACGCAGCACACTTCCAGGGAAAGGTCGTTAATTTCGAGACAACGATGCAGAAAGCAGACGAACCAAAGCTTCCAGAGCTCAATGATGAGTTCGTAGAACAGGTTGTTGGTGAGAAAAAGACACTTGCAGAGCTCACGAAGGAAATCCGAGGAAACCTCGAAGGTCAGCGAAAAAACGAAGTTCGAATGAAGCAGGAGGACAAGCTTCTCGAGGCACTTCTCGAGCGAACAGAGGCTGAGATTCCAGAGCAGCTCATCGACGAAGAAGTTGAGTACATCATCGAAGACTTGAAGGCCGACCTTACAGAAAAGGGAATTGCCTTCGATATGTACTTGAAGACAACAAAGAAGACGATGGAGGATCTCATGAAGGACAACCGAAAGGAGGCTGAAAAGCGTATCAAGATCCGTCTTGCACTCCAGTTCCTCTTCACCGAGGAAAAGATCGAAGCCGACGACAAGGATATCGACATGGAGCTCGAAGAGATCACAGGAAGCTATCCAGAGGCAGAACGAGAAAAAGCAAAGAAAGAATTCAAGGGAAATCAGCAGATGCTTCTTCGAATCAAGAACCGAGCTATGCTCCGAAAACTCTTCGACAAGCTCCTCGATACAACACCAGACGCAAAATAATATTGCGTTGTGATACAAAAAATTATACAGTGCTGACAGCCCTGTATAATTTATGTGTACATGCTTAAAAGACTCTTTACCTCAAGCACCAGAATCAAGTTACTGACGCTGTTTCTTCTCCATCCGGACGATGAGTATTTCATCCGAGAGTTGACGCGAAAGCTCGACGAACAGATCAACTCTGTCCGCCGCGAGCTCGATAATCTCAAGAAAATTGGCATCTTAAAGAGCAAATTCAAGAACCGAAAAAAGTTCTACGTCGTCGATAAGAACTTCGTCGTTTTCCACGAACTCAGGAGCCTCATCTTGAAAACTATGAGCAACCACGAGGAGATCTCCAAGAAGATCTCGAAGTGTGGAGATATCGACTACATGGTACTAAGCGGCATTTTCGTGAACAAAAACTCAACCGTCGACCTTCTTATGGTTGGAAATGAGATCAACAAAGACCGTCTCGAGACGATTCTCAACTCAGAGGTCGCAACCAAGCGCCCAGTTCGCTACAGCATCCTCACGAAGGACGACTTCCTTTACCGCTTGGAGTGCAAAGATCGCTTCCTGACAGATATTCTCAAGGACACCGAAAACATCGTCGCTATCAACAAAATGACGATTCCAGAGCTGGTCGAGAGCTAGACGGCCACCAAAATGGACTCGCTAGAGCTAATTTCAGCTTTATATTTGCCTTGCAATTCATAAGCTAAATCCATATAATCTCCCCGCACTCTAATTTTCTCAAATCTATGAAAGCACTCGACATTATTCACGGCGAAACACTTAAGAAGAAGGTTCCAGACATGAAGCCAGGTATGACCGTACGTGTCTACCAGCGTATTAAAGAAGGCGAAAAAGAGCGAACACAGATGTTTGAGGGTATCGTTCTCGCTGTAGGAAGCGGAACAGGAGTTCACAAGACATTCACAGTACGAAAGGTTGTTGACGGCGTTGGTGTTGAAAAAGTCTACCCAATCTACGGTTCAACGATCGAAAAGATCGTTCTCAAGAAAGAAGCTACCGTTCGACGAGCAAAGCTTTACTACCTCCGAACAGCCGTTGGAAAGGCTGGTCGTCTTAAGGAAACGATGATCCGAGAGGAGGCATCAGCTCCAGATGAAGTTGTAGCAGCAGTCGAGGCTCCAGTTGTTGAAGAAGTAGCAGCAGAAGAAGCAAAGGCAGAGTAATTCTGGCACACAAGCGCACCGCGCACCAAAACAATAAAATATATTCCCATCTCTACGAAAGTATAGGTGGGAATTTTTGAAATGGGGAAATCGAGATAGATGAAAATGGAGAACTGGTAAAATTCGTCAGTTTCCTATAATCTACAGACGCATTTTTGAAATGCGAAAGCGCTTTATTGTTATAAAAATTACACGGTGTCCACCGCCCGAAAAATTCTTTTTAATACGGTCTCTCAAGTTATTGGGAAGGCTTGTGTTGCGCTGATCGGAGTTTTCATTATCAAGATCATTACGAGTTATCTCGGAAAAACGGGATACGGTGAGTACACGACAGCCTTCGATTATTTGGCTCTATTTAGCATTATTGCTGACCTCGGTCTCTACACGATTGGAATTCGAGAGATGTCAAAGGACAAGGATGAGATCCCGAAGATCATGGGAAACGTCTTAACGATTCGAACGGTCTTTGCGATTTTTACGATCTCGATCGCGGCATTTGTCTCGTTCTTCATTCCTCAATATCAAGGGACACACATTCCACCTGCAGTCATGCTCGCTGGCCTTGCGGCTTTCTGCAATATCCTCACAACCGTTATTTCAGCCGTCCTCCAAGTGAATTTGAAGATGGAGTATAACTCCCTCGGATCGGTGATTGGGAAGCTCGTGAGCCTGTCTTACATGGTTTTTATCGTCTACATCCTACGTCCGGTAGATCAGAGCTTCGGATTTTTTCAGTTCATCGTCGCAGGAATTATGGGGAATGTTGCGATGCTCGCCGTGACGTGGCATTACGCGAGGAAGTTTGTGCCTATTCGATTCCAGTTCGATAAGGCCTATGCGAAGAGCATTCTCATCAAAGCCCTTCCGTATGGTCTTGCACTAATACTGAATACAGTATCGTTTCGTATCGGATCCTTCGCACTTTCTATTTTGCGAACGAAGGCAGAGGTTGGAATTTACGGCGTGCCGATGCGTATGCTCGAGGCGGTCGGAATTATCCCGTTGTACTTCATGAACGCCGTACTTCCGCCCCTAACACAAGCCATTCATCGACGAGATGGAAGTCATCAGAAGATTATTCAATTCGCCTTCGACTTCTTGGTTATGGGATCTTTGCCGATTGTTTTTGGAACCTTCATCTTGGCCTATCCAATCGTTTCTATTATTAGTAGCCCAGAGTTTTTGAGTCACGCGGGCATTCATGGATCAGATACCGTCTTGCCGATTTTGATCTTCGCGCTGAGCTTTTCTTTCATTAATAGTCTCTTTGCATTCATCCTCATCGCCGCCGATCATCAGATGAAAATCTTACTCCGAAATATTATCGGTACGACATTTATTGTGATCTTTAGTTTCACGCTTATTCCACGTTTCGGTGTTCTTGCCGCGGCGTATGGAAACGTGATCACAGAAGGATATATGGCCGTTGCCTCGTACCTTCTCGCAAAACATTATTTGAAGTTTAAACTCAACTTCACGAATACATTGAAAATAATCGTATCCGCCTTGACGATGGCAGGAGTAATTTACGCCATCAGGGAGCCACTTTTCACACACTTACAGAATAAGAGTGTCTTGATTCTCGTTCCCCTCGGTGGAGTAATTTACGTAGGAATGCTCTTTCTTACCAAGGCTATTTCGAAAGACATGATCAATATGATCAGAAAGCCAAAGGCTATGGTTGTTGAATCAGCGGAGGAGTCGAGAGAGTCATCATTTCCTTCGGACGGGTTCTAAGATTTAATCAAGTATTTAACCAAGACGCTTCTGGAGGTTCTCTATAATCTCTTGGGCTTTTGGATGAGCTGATTTATTGATGAGAGAAAGGTGAATATCTGAATACCCACCGTAACGACCACCAAAGTCCGCAACAGAAAAGTCGTTCACGTCATAGCATTCGAGGAGCGTGTAGTCGACATCCAAGAATATTTTTGTCGTAGTGTCGCCATAGTCTCCTGCAAAAATAAAGAGAACTTTATGATGTTTATTAGTGAGGTCTGTAACCAGTTGAATATTTTCAGAATGAGAGAGTGGTACGTCAGAAAAGATAAGCGAAATATTCTTCACAGAACGTTTTTCAATCTCCATTTTTGGCTTTTCTAAGCGGCCTTTGAGATATCCGGAAACTCGAGGCGAAGAGGAATTGAAGTCATCTATTGATCGTCCCTTGAGGTATTCAGCAAGCTGATCGTAGAGATAAAAATCACCAACACCCGACTGGCCACTTCCGAAACCATATCGGTATTCAAGTTTTTGTGCCGCAGTTGCAGTGTCTGGATTGTTCCACTGCACAGATGCCGCTTTATTGATAATCCACTTTTGAGAAACTCTTCTATAGAGAACATCGAAGAGTGTATCTTCACCAGTCAGATTGAGATATTCCGGGAACCCGCCAATACTCAAGCAGAGAGATCTCTTGGCACAAATAGCACGAGCAGATGGAAGATATCCATTCCAATCTGTATACGTTTTCCAGTCGTGAATGAGTTTGAAGACGTAGCGATTCATATATATCGGAGTATAAATGCCTCCGACGAGATCGACGGCATCACTGACTTCACCCTCGGGAGAAAACATCGGTCCAACCATCTGCAATGCGAAGTCAGGACCAAACAAGCAGCCCGCATCAACAAAAAGAACAACCTCATTACTTGCCTTATGTAAGCCAATATTTCTTCCTTCAGCGATGTTGATCGGACCGGCCTCGTGATAGACTACTTTGAATGGAAGTTGACCAATCGCATCTTGAACGATCTCTGAAGTTCGGTCGGTACTTCCGCCATCAATAATAATAAGTTCAGATGGAGGAAGGGTGAGCTGCTCGATAGAGCGTAAAAAAGTCTCAATGGTTTTTTCTTCATTCTTGATCGTCGTAATGCACGAGTATGGTAAAGACTCAGAATAAATAGCAGGAGTAAATCGAGAAATAACTTCTACGGGGATATCCTTTAACAAAGAAATTTGATGGTATGGGTTCACGCGAAGACAAGACGATTTTGTTTTGAATATTTTTTGATACACCTTACGAAAAGCTCCTGAAAGTCCTTGTAATGCAACCATCTCGAAGAACATATTCACATTATAAAGAAACTTATTAAACGCATAGAGACGCGATCGAAGAATTCCCTTAATAGTGGCTTGAAATAGAGATATTTTTGAAGGTCGGTGAGTTCCCCAGAGAGAGAGCCAGTCGGGAGAGTGGGCGGATTCGGTATCATTTTTTTTGCCTTCCGAAGCGTAAGAAGAAATCATGTTCGTGAGGAGATTTTTGTGAATGAGCGCCTCTTGTCCGAGATGCTTGATACGTTCGCGTGATGGTAAAAAATCTCCGCGAGTTTTTTCATCCAAAAGAGTTCGTATCGCAAATGTTATTTTTTCAGGAGGATCGAAAAAGGAAACGCGTTGTTCATTTTTAAGTTCTGCCATGGTGGCGGCCTCGCTCACTTTGCGATCATATTCAAGGGCGATAGTTGGTAGGCCCGCCTTGAGAGCAAGAATCAGACCATGGAGCCTCATCGCTATTGCCGCATCACATCGTGCTAAAACCGCCTCAACATCCTCAATAACAGGATATTTATAAATAATATGTTTATGATTCGATCCAAGTTTTTCAATAAGATGATCGATCATTGCAATGTCGGAAGTTGGTGTCGATCGGAGAGATGGTTGAAAGGGGATCCACAAAAACTCCCAATCTTCCGAGGCATATTGATTCAATGATTGCACAAATGCATCTTCCCAATCGCCTTCGTTCGGCCAGTTGCGCATCATGAGGGCCAATGTCTTTTTCGACGAAGAGAGTTCTTTGAGGAAGGGAATATCTCGATTGTGACGTAGCGAGTGATGCCAAATTGGATCTGGAGCGATAATAATTGGGCGATTCAAACCGAGTTTCTCAAGGAAAAGCTTAGAAGGTTCATCACGTAGAGAAATGTCCGTTGCTTGAGAAAAAACATCACGAACAATATGAGAGGCATCAGATGTCGCGATCGGACCAATGCCTTGAGCGAGAAGAAGTGTCGGAAGGCCGAGTTGGCGAGCCAGGAAAAAGAGCTGTGCATAGAGCGTAACGCCCTTCGCGGGAAAGATCTCAAGATCCTTTGAATTCAACGAATCGCGATCCTGAAAAATACCTCCGCCGCCAATAACAAAAAGGTCACTCTCTTTCATGCGTCGCACAATGTCATCCAAATCATTCCAGCTTACCGCATCAATATGATGAATATCTTTCGTGCACGCCGGGTCAAAACTCAAAGCCGTTACCTCGGCATGTTGCTCATGCGACCAGCTAATGAGATTCGCCAAAAGAAGCTCGTCGCCAATATTCCTCGCGCCATAATACCCAAGCGCCAGAATTTTTATCGGACGATTTTTAAGAATATCTTCTGAATGATGAGGCGAAACAGGCATAATCGTCTTTTAGATCAAAGCTAGTATAAATGAGTCGTTCCGCTTGTCCAGCAGGTTCAAATTATTCAGATAGCCCAGCTTCAAATAAAGCTAATTATTCAAAATCGACAAAATCTTGACAAAATCAACAAAGGCTATATAGTAGAACACTAAATACTAAAAAATTACCAATATGGGTCTCAACACTTCTCACAACACTCTTCCAGTTTCTCCACGTAGTCATGGTGGTCTTAACACCAAGTTGGCTGCATCAATTCTCGCTCTCGCAGCATCAACAGGATTGCTCGCATCAAACGCTTCTGCTGCGGACTGCCCAGCTGGAACAACTCAGGTTTGCAAGGATACTACTGCTCCAAGGCGGCCTGCTCCACGTTCACCAAAGTCAAACGTTGTCTGTTCAGACAATGGATATGATGATGCCTTAGAAGTTCTTCCTTCAAAGCGAGCTCCAATCAATACTCTTGAAAAAGTTCAGGTGAATGAAGAAGGGGTATATGAAATTCAAAAAGGACAAGAAGTTGAATTCAGAATTAAGTGTGTCGACAAAAATGGTACTAAAGAAACTCCAATCAACGACCTTTCACGACGCCAGGCAGCTGGAAAAAGTCAGGTAAAAATCTTTGTAAACGGAAAGCTTCTCGGTGCTATCGACGATATTCAGAACGATGGTTATGACGATCTCTATGGTGTTACATTTGCCGAAGAAGGAAAATTCCACGTCGTCGTCCAGCCTGGTGACGGTAGTCAGCAACAGTACGACATTATGGTAGGCGCAGCTGAAGAAGACGGTGAGTTACCTCCAGTTCGTCCACAACCACAACCACAGCCACAACCTCGACCGCAGCCAGTTCCTGCGCCTCGACCAGTTCCAACCCCAACTCCTACCCCTCGACCAGCTCCTGTTCCACTTCCTGTTCAACCAACCCCAGCTCCCGAAGCGGAATCAGCCGGACCAGCATATATGACTCTCGATGCCGGATACGCGTACAACCCAGGAAAGGGAACACACATGTTCGAAACAGGTGTCGGTGCCATGAAGCCAGTAACAAAGAACGTAGCAGTCGGAGGAGGCCTCGGTCTCGGATTCGAAGGCAGTGAGCCGATGACATTTACAGGTACAGATGGTCAGCCTCATCCAGCATGGGGAGGACGTTCAACACACTTTATTCCGCAAGCTCGAGTAGATATCGGAAGTCAGGATAACGGATTTGCTTTTACGGGAGCTGTCGGTCTCGATGGAAAAATTGAGAGCGATATAACCATGCCAGATGGCATGAAGTATGTCGGCGGAAAAGGACTTTCAGTATTGGCAAAACTCGGCGCTGGTTACACCGTTCGAGATTTAACAGAGTGGTTTGGCGCACGATTCCTCGTAACAGCAGGAATGTCTACACCTACCATGAAGGTTCAAGGTACAGCTGAAACAGATACAGAATTCCGCGTTGGTGCAGGAGTTCAGTTCCTTCTTGGAAACGCACCAGATAAAAAGTAAATTCATATTTCTTCACTTCACTCATATGAAAAGCACTATTGATAGCGTTCGATCTTCGTCTCCAGACACATCTTCTCTCGTAGAAAGATTGGTCCCAAAGGCAGCTCGCTCAAAGGCAGCAGCAGTTATAACATCAACCCTCGCAGCTCTTACAGCAGCAGGTTGTACAACAAATAACTACGGCGGTGGTTATGGTGGCGGTTACTATTCTGCAGACGCCGGAAACACAGGCGCAGATGCTGGAAAGTCCGACACGTCTGGTGGCGGTAACTACAATCCTGGTCAAAACCCAGGAAATCAGAATCCAAATACGGTTCCAAACTCATGCGACGGTACACCGGACTTTATTCAAACAGTAGCGACAAACCAGTTCAACACACAGGTTGGAAATGGTTCACAGGCTCTCTATGGTCAGATGAAGCGAGTTATGTCAGAGAAGGCAGGAACAGACGTGTATGGTCAGCCAGTCTTCGCATTTGTTGAGAACGTAGGCGCTATGAACAATCCAAGCGTTCCAGGTGGTAACATTCTTGTTAACGCAGAGTTCCACGGAGCAGGACAAACACACATCGGTGAACAGCTCGCAAGTGTATGTAACGGAAACGTTGTAGTAGCTGGAAATTCAGCACAACTCGTCTTCGGTTCAAACGTAAACGGAGTTCATGTTGACGATAAGGTTCGTACAGAGGAACACCGAGATGCCCTCACAAAAGAAATCGGACAGTACGCATCTCAGCCAGGCGCAACAATTCAAAGTATTATCGCTCAAGTTAAGGCAAAGCACCCAACAATGATCGTCGAATTCTACCAACAGACTCCAGGGAATAACTGGGCTGTAGATTGTAACGGATCATGTATCACGGTTACACTCGAGGATCTAAATCAGAAGAGTTTTTAATTGAAGGCATCGAAGTCTTGATCGTTCCGTGACTTCGTCCATCATCTTCCAAAATGTCACTATTGCGTGCTAGCTCAAGTTTACGGGCTAGCACGTTTGCGTGATGCAAGCTTTCAAATGTTCCAGCGTCGGTCCAATCACCCTTCAAAAGAGACGCAGTCATATTGCCCTGCGCAATATACGCATTATTCACATCAGTAATTTCGAGCTCACCACGACCAGAAGGTCGAAGCGTTCGAATCACGTTGAAGACGCTCGAGTCGTAAAGATAAAAGCCGGTCACCGCGAAGTTCGTCTTCGGATGCTCAGGTTTTTCTTCGATATTGATAACTCTATTTCCATCGAGTTCAGCCACACCAAATCGTGCTGCATGGTCGATTTCTTTGAGGAAAATATGGGAGCCAGTTTTGTTCTTGGAAAAAGTTTCTACAAATGAAGCCATCTGGTCTTCGTAAATATTATCACCGAGAATAACAGCACACGTGTCATCACCAACGAACTCTTCGGCAAGTCCGAGAGCCTCAGCGATACCACCGGCCTGATCTTGAACCTTGTACGTAAATCGAGCACCGAATTTTTCACCCGATCCAAGGAGGCCCAGAAATCCACCAACATGCTCACGTCCAGAGACGATGAGAATATCTTTGATGCCGCAGTCGAGAAGCGTCTGGAGAGGGAAGAAGATCATCGGCTTGTCGTATACCGCAAGAAGGTGCTTGTTCGTCACCTGAGTGAGATATCCGAGTCGTCGTCCATTGCCGCCAGCGAGAAGAATGCCTTTCATAATAAAAAGTGAATTACAGAGCCAATATTACAGGGTCGAGAGATAGTTGCGCAAGGCATCCTTGTGCGAGCGCAAGAGAGGGAACTTGGTATTGGCCAAAGCTGAATTTTGAGGTCTTCGAGCCGGTCGAACAAACTCTTCGGTCGAAACCGGAAGAACGTCAACCTCCATCTCAAGTTCCTGGAAGATCTCAACAGCGAAGTCATACCAGCTTACTGCATCCTCATTGACGAGGTGGTAGATTCCAAAAGGTCGAAGTTCAACGATAAGAGAGTGAACACTTTCGGCGAGATCATACGTCCAAGTTGGTTTACCAATCTGATCATTTACGACCGTAAGTTGCTGACCTTTTTTGCCAAGGTCGATCATCGTTTGAACGAAATTTTTTCCATATTTTCCGTAGAGCCATGACGTTCGGATGAGGTAAAACTTCGTGCAATATTTTTGGAGAAGTGTCTCTCCGAGAAGCTTTGATTCACCGTAGTGGTTGATAGGTGCAGGGGAGTCGGACTCCTTGTACTCACCATTCTTCGCACCATCAAAAACGTAATCAGTTGAGAAATGGACAAGTGGCATACCTCGTTTAGCACAAGCCTCAGCAAGCGTTCCAACCCCGATCCCATTGATCGCGATCGCCTCCTGTTGACCGTCGGGGCCTTCCGCCATATCAACAGCCGTATACCCAGAAGCGTTAATGACCACATCGGGAAGAATCTCATCGAGTTTCATATTCACCGCCATAGGATCGGTAATATCCATCTCTTCACGATCAACACCAGTAGGGTTGTGTGATGCAAACACCGTCATCAAATCTTTTCCGAGCATTCCGTTGGCACCAATAATCAGGACATTCATAAAAAATAATCAGGAATAAAAACAATTGAAAAGTCTTACTACGCCACAAGTTTCGCCATCAACTCATTGAGAGGAACGAGCTGGCTCTCTGTTTCAGAGCGACGCTTCCACTCAACACTTTGTTTTTCAAGTGTGCGTCCACTGATAACAATTCGAAGAGGCAAGCCAATCAAATCGGCATCAGCAAACTTTTTTCCGGCACTCTCGTTTCGGTCATCGAATAATACCTCAATACCAGCTTTCTGTATTTCAGTATAAAGTCGCTCCGCCTCCTGCATGATCTTTTCATCCTTACCCGCGAGAACGACGAGCTGAACTCGGTATGGCGCGACAGATTCCGGCCAGATAATACCCTTATCGTCGTGAAAGGTTTCCACAATGGCGCCGACCAGACGGGAGGTACCAATGCCATAGCAACCCATCAACAAGCGCTTACTCGAACCTTCAGCAGTATTGACACTAAATTCAAACGCATCGGTATATTTTGTTCCCAAATCAAAAATATTTCCCACTTCAATGCCCTTGGTTTTGACAAGTTTACCACCGCACTCTGGACAGACATCGTTCTCCTTGACCGTGGCGATTTCAGCATTTTGACCAAAAGTACACGATTCACAGGCGATCAATGTATCTTCACCAGCGGGCGTGATGGATTGAAATTCATGACTGACATTGGAAGTAAAAATACCACCACTTGCCTGCACAACCTTGACATTGATACCGCAACGAGAAAAAACTTTAACATAGGCCTGCAAAGCACGATAATAAAACTCGTTGAGATCTTCCTGCGAAGTATGAAAGCTATACATGTCCTTCATACGGAACTCCCGTCCACGCAAAACGCCAGACTTCGCGCGTAATTCATCTCGAAACTTCGTATTAATCTGATAAACGGCGAGAGGCACTTCTTTATACGATTGGATAAATTTTTGTACCAAAGGCGTCACGACCTCTTCATGAGTACAGCCCAACGCATAATCTTTTTCAGTTTGTGACTTTAACTTAAACAGAATATCGACACCCATCCAGCGATTGGTTTTTTCCCAATACTCTTTTGGCTGTAAGCTTGGCATAAAAATTTCCAACGCTCCAAGCGCGTTCATTTCTTCTCGTACAATCTGTTCTACCTTCCGCAAGACACTCAGGCCCAACGGCAACCAGGTATAGACACCAGCCATTTCTTGATCCACAAAACCGCCCTGAGTAAGAAATTGAGCATTAGCACTTTCGGCATCGGCCTGAGCACTCTTCGTGGTCTTTCCAAAAATTCGGGAATAACGCATAAAATAAAAATAAAAAGAGATTATAGAGTTTGTTTGATTTCCTCAGCGAGATGGGGATTCCACATCGCGCCAGTTGCCGACATCACGACATCAGCTCCAGCACTACGATACTCATGGAAGTCCGCCGGCGTTGTAACACCTCCGACACCAATGATCGTAAAGGTAAGTCCGAGCTCTTCACGAAGCGCCTTGAGACGCTTCACCATATCAAGTCCAGCCCACTTAATCGACTCTCCACAAACACCACTTCGACTTCGACCCTCTCCAGGGAGAGCCTGATTACCATTCTCGTCGACAATTTCTGCAGCGATCGTATTGATCGTAGAAAGTCCATCAACAATAGATCCGACACGTTCTACGAAATCTCGGAGATGTGCCTGATCTTTGAAATAAGCCGTTTTTACAATGAGAGGGAGGTCTCCAATAACTTCCTTGATCGCCTTCGCAATAATCACGCCTCGATCAACATCGAAACAGAGGAGGTTCGCCGTGCCTTCATTTGGACAGCTGAAGTTGACCTCAAAAACCTGAACTCCAGCATCCTTGAGCATTCTCGCGGCAACTCGATAATCTTCGATATACGCCTCAACATTTCCATCACCCATATTCGTTCCCTGGAATCCTCCAATAACAATCTGTCCCGGTCGCTGATTCTCGATGAGTTTCTTAATATCTTCTTTCCAGAAATCAGGATCAGGCGAAGGAACTCCAAATGAGTTGGTAATAGAAAGTGGCTCATGGAAGTTATGATCTGCAACGAGTTTGCCACTCGCTTTTTCGAGAGTAAGATCTCCCTCTACGTCAACGGAGAGAATATTTGGCCACTGATGGCACGGATACTTTCGTGTTCGAACGGTCTTATAAACGACGATATCAAATCCTTTATCAAGAGCCGCCTGAACAAATTTTCCATTAATCAATGGTCCTGCAGGAATACCCAGTAATGAGTAAACTTTATGATGGAAAAAATCACACATCGGTTCGCCCTTCTGAGCGACAACACCAGGCTCAGCAAAATATCCAAAAGGTCCTTCTGTGAAATTGTCCTCATAGGACTTTTCCGGATCGTAGAACGGAGTTTGTAGCATGGTTAAGGGGCAAATGAATAAGATAAAGTGCAGCTGAACTTTATCATTTTTTCATATGGCAGGAAAGCAAAAACCGATATAGAATAAAGCTGATTTTACGTAAATTCTACTTCACCCCACTCTTTATGACATACGCACCAAGAAAGACCTCGTATCTGCTCATCGTAGCAATGGTAAGTTTATCGGCAGCTGGAGGACTTTTGGGAGCTCCAGTAGTAGACGCAGAAGCTGTCTCGATAAAATCAACCTCAGGATTTCATATGACTCCAGTCACTCCTCTTGATGGATATGCATTGAGTCCAATCGGTACGACCTTTAATGAACTTTTTACAAAAACCCAGCTCAACGCAAAATTATTCGATGCAAAAGATTCCGATTCAGGCGCAGTATCAGTTCTTTCAAAAAACAACGTTTCAGTTAAAAAAGGAAAACTTGAACTCGCAAGTCAGAATGGAGTCGGAGCGCAAGTGATCAGCAAAAAGCTCTACACATACGGAACATTTACGATGAAGGCGAAGGCGAATACCGACACAAGCATGTCGAGCATCATGTATCTCTACGGAGAAAGTAATGATGGAAATACGCACGAAGAAATCGATTTTGAACTCACGCCCCTCAACGCAAATCAGGTATCGATTTCAAATAATCATGATGACGACTGGTCAAACGCTGACGCGCAAAATGAATTTCACCGAGACAGTATCATCGATGCAAAGAGTGTTGCCGGACTTGGCGCGCTTAAGAGCACGACAAAATACAACACCTACAAACTCGAATGGATGCCAGGAGTGATTCGTTGGTATATTAACGGAAAGCGAATTGCACAGCAGACAGAAGCCGTTCCAACAACGCCAATGGAATTACATCTCGCAACGTATCACATGGACTGGCCTGGATTTTTGAGTAACAACACTTCAGGGAAAGGAACATTCTTTATCGACTCATTTCGATATGTGTCAGATTCGCAAGCAGCGAAGGTTCCGCTCACTACGAAGAAGATGCAGGTAAAAGGTGACGCCGACTGCAAGTCAAATGTGAACGCGGCGCTCAATCAGTTAAAGAGTGAGCCATGGCATTACAACTTCGTCGTAGGATACGTCGATCTCATCGAATGTGTCGAAACAGGATCGGTGATGTGGGTATGGGAAACGCCTCGACGACATACCGCAGGCAGACCTTACCGAGATGACGCCGTGCAGTTTGCCAGTGATCTCGTTCACGAAGCATGTCACTCATTCCAGTACACCTCATATCATGAGCAACATCCAAAAGAAGACGTTCCAGAACTCGTCTACTCACAGCACGACGCTGAAGAAGCCTGTTTGAATTATCAAACCGACTATCTCCGAAGAATCGGCGAAAAAGAACGCGCCGACGGCTACAACGACGCGATGGCCACCGAGTGGTGGAAGGTCGATACGAAGGACATGACGTATTAAATCAGCTTTATGGAGCCATTGACAAAAAGGTACTATAGTGTAATATAGTACCTTTTAATAATACCTTATGATAAATCAACCTAAGACAGCGACACCTCTACTTTTTAAGAAAGCTACGGTCTTGGCAATGACCCTACTTGCAGGTTGTGCTGATAGTACAACCACTAACGAAACGCAGGCAGTAAGTATGACACGTAACGAAATCGATGGAAGAATTTCTCGCGCCATTGACGGAGGTAGTCAAAACGATGCAGGAAAGGATAGCGAAGAAACCCAAGGCTCAGACGTAAGTGCAGATGTCGATATTGCAGACGTACCATCTGCTACGTGCACAGGAATTGAATTTAAAGATAAGCAAGTTCAGGAGCTATGTTCGGGAAATTTGAAAGATAAGATGAATATTGATCCATGTCTTGAGGTCGAAGGTTCAGTTGATTTGCAAGAAGCAGTGAAGAGAGCCTTAGATTTTATAAATGAAGTAGAGTGTCAAATTGATAGCGGAAATGTCATAATCGAAAAAGCCGACGCGAAAGGCTTTGAGCATGTAACTATGATATATAGTAAAAGTAATCCAGGATCCTGGACGCTTAATTTTTATGACGGGAAAGAGAATATCCTACTCTTAGACACGTTTATCAAAAGTGCAAATGGAAAAACGTATGGATATGGAAGAAAAAATATTAGCATCGAGAGAGATCAGAAAAATGAAATCGTACGCATGATGTTCGAGGGAGATGGGGACAAGATGTGTAATGCAGTATCTATCCCATTTGGTCGGGAAATTTTTGAAGTTGTCGTTGGCGAGAACTCATCAGGAATTTTATTCCCTCAGATGGGAGAAGATGAGTTGGAAAAGGTAAAAGCAGGAGAGGCAGCTATATTCCACGAAAAAGGAGGATCTACCTCATTAGAAGATATCATCGATAATAATTGCTCAACATCAATGTTCGACAAAGATCCGAAAACATGTGACAAAAAAGGAATAAAAACGTTTATAAAGTGTGACGACTTTTTCGAACCACCATCGTATCAGCAAACAGCGAGCAAGCCAGTTTCTGCCCAGGAGGCAAAGAAGCAAATGGGAATTGTTGCAGATGCAATTAAAAAGCTCAAAGATAAATTAGGCATTATCTAAAAGTAGGCTATCTAGGGATTACCGACTAATCCTCTGAGGCTCCTTGCTCAAAACCTTGTGTTTGCGTTCCATCATTTGTGCGCGAAGCGACTCGCTCCAAGCGCGATTTGCCTCGTACCAAGCGAAGGTTTTTGCGATGCCTTCCTCGAACGTAACCGATGGCTTCCATCCAAGTTCATTCTCAATTTTTGAAGGATCCATCGCATAACGTCGGTCGTGAGCAACGCGATCATCGACGTAAAAAATGAGGTCATCATTTTTGCCGAAGAATTTCAATAATGTCTTTGTGATATCGAGATTCGTCCGCTCTTCATGTCCACCAATATTATAGACGTCACCAAGTCGACCATTCGAAACGATCATATCGATCGCGCGGCAGTGGTCGAGAACATAGAGCCAGTCGCGAACATTGAGTCCGTCACCATACACAGGCACCGGTTTGTCATTCGCCATCAAATAGAAAAAGTAGGGGATCAGCTTCTCAGGAAACTGGTATGGTCCATAGTTATTTGAACATCGAGAAATTGTCACTGGCATCTTGTACGTCTCGTAATATGAGCGCACGAGAAGGTCGGCAGCGGCCTTGCTTGCCGCGTAAGGACAGTTTGGCGCGAGTGGAGTGGTCTCAAGAAAGAAGTTGGTAGAACCCGTTCCAAGATCGCCATATACCTCATCAGTTGAAACTTGATGATATCGAATTTCTTTGCCAAGATCTCGCATCGTTCGGCACGCCTCGAGAAGTGTGTGCGTTCCATTGATATTCGTCTGCACAAAAATTCCAGGGTCGTGAATGGATCGATCGACATGTGTCTCGGCTGCAAAATTCACAACCGTATCAAAGTTTTCTCTTTCAAAAAGAGTCGCAATGAACTCTCGATCAGCGATGTCGCCCTGTACGAATGTGAAGTCAGTAAGACCCGCGGCAGCCTTTTTCTCAAGCTCGGCGATGTTCTCGCGATTTCCAGCATAGGTAAGCTTATCAAGTACAACTACCTGATCATCTGGATGCTGCTCAACATAATGATGTGCGTAGTTCGATCCGATGAATCCTGCTGCGCCCGTAATAAGAATTTTTTTGCTCATAAATAATGAAATGTCTGTGGAGTTAGATTATACCTGATCGTTCGCCTCCTTCAAGAACTGATCGAAGTCGTAAATATAGAGATCCTTATCGTAATTAACGGAAGAGATAGCCATCAAAACCGTTCCTGGAGTGAAGTCGGTAAACTCACGGAAATAGAGTCCTTCCATTTTAACCGCATCGCTTGGACCTTTGAGATCGAACTCAGTCCATTCTTTTCCGTCATGAAATCGGCCTTTGCACGACCCCTGCATCACGACGTAAATTTTCTTCTCGCCACGAACACTGTGTCCACCGCGCGGCAGCACCGTATCAGTAACATAATAAACCCGCGCGACCGGCCAATCGACATAGTCTTTTATCTCAATAGCGGTGAGATTTCCCCGTGGGTCACCGTGAGTCGGTAATGTAAGCTTTTCGAGAGTCATGAAAAGGAGTATTACGTCACAAAAAACTAGGCGAGTGTTCTCTTTCGTCGTTCGATCTTGTAGCACTCGAGAATGTCGCCAATCTGGACGACAACATCGCCGCGGTACATGATTCCACACTCATTGCCTTCTGCAATTTCTGGAACAACCTTGTCAATAAATCGAAGGGTGCTAATTTCACCATCGCCAACTTTGACATCCTGACGCACGACACGGAGCTTGCCTTTGTTTTCAATTTTTCCAGAGAGAACGCGGCAACCAATAATCTGTTCGTGTTTCTTCGTAAGGAAGACCTGTTTGATTTCAGCACGACCGAGAACGGTCTCGATAATTTCAGGCTCAAGCAATCCAGAAAGAATATTCTTCAAATCGTCGAGAAGTTTATAGATGACATTGTAAATCGCGATATCCATGCCATCACGTTCAGCCATTCGTCGTACCTGTGGTGGTGCAACGACGTTGAAGCCGATGACGAGTCCACCGCTGGCAGAAGCCATAAGCACGTCGCCTTCAGAAATATTTCCAACACCTGCGTGAATAATTTTAAATGAAACATCATCACTCTTTACCTGTGCGAGTGAGTACTTGATCGCCTCAAGAGAACCTTGAGTATCCGCCTTCAAGACGAATTTAAGTTGCTTAAGTTTTCCTTCGTGAATTTTCATAAGAATCTGATCGAGACCAGCAGATCGCTCTTTTTCAGCAGCAACCTTGAGCGCTCCAATCTGAAGTGCCTTTTCTCGAGCAGCTCGCTCGTCAGCAACCGCATAAAGAATATCTCCACTCTGTGGCGTAGAAGCCAAACCAGCGATGAAAACAGGAGTTGATGGGGGAGCATCTTTGAGATTTTTTCCAAGGTGATCCTTCATCGTCTTGATACGACCATACGTCGATCCAACAACGATATTATCCATGATGTGAAGTGTTCCAGCATTCACGATAACCGTCGCAACTGGTCCGAGACTCTTGTCCAAATGGGCTTCAATAACCGTCGCAACTGGATCGCGATCTGGATTTGCCTTCAAGTTGAGCATGTCAGCCGTGAGAAGAATCATCTCAAGGAGTTGATCAATACCGAGGCCAGTAAGCGCAGAAATTGGAACCATAACGGTTGTTCCACCCCACTCTTCAGGCTGTAATCCATGTTCTGCAAGTTCTCCCTTAACTCGGTCTACCTGAGCGCCAGGCTTATCCATTTTATTGAGAGCAACGATAATAGGAACGCCCGCTTCTTTAGCATGATTAAGCGCTTCTACTGTTTGCGGCTTCACACCTTCATCAGCAGCGACAACTAAGATCGCAATATCAGTAACCTTCGCTCCACGTGCACGCATAGCGGTAAACGCCTCGTGACCCGGAGTGTCGAGGAAGGTAATTTTTCGTCCATTTTTTTCAACTTGGTAGGCACCGATGTGCTGAGTAATTCCACCAGCCTCACCTTCCATAACATTCGCATGTCGGATGAAGTCGAGAAGCTTGGTCTTTCCATGATCAACGTGACCCATGATGACAACAACCGGCGGTCGATCCTTCAAAACTGACTCATCATCTTCTTTCAAAAGTGCGCTAATATTTCCTTCGTAGAGGTCGCTAAGTGCCGCTCCGCTTCGCTTTCGCTTGAGCTGAACACCGAGATCGGTAGAGATAATCGTAGCCGTATCGAAATCGATCTGCTGGTTGATATTTGCGAGAATTCCATTCTTCATGAGCTCACCAATGATCTTCGCAGCGCTGAGGCCCGTCTTTTCTGCAAACTCTTTGACGGAAATAATATCCGGAATCTCGATAACATCGGTTCTTGGCCCAGTGCGTACATTAGAATTGTTGTCCTTCTTTCCCATGTCCTTTCCAGCCATCTGCTTTCGCTGTGACTTCACAATTTCACGTTCAATTTCACGTTCAATAACGTTCTCATAAAGTTCAACCGTATCTGGAGCTGACTCCTCCTCTTCCTCTTCTTCTGGCTCTGACTCTTCCGCTGCCTCAAATTTTACTTCAACAGGAGCTGGTTTTGGGGCTTCTTTGGTAGTTTTTGTAGCTGCTGGCGCTGCCTTTGCAGGAGTTTTTGCAGCTGCAGCCTTCGGCTTCTTGGCGTCTTCATAATCACTCGTCACAAGATCAGCAACCTCGTCTTCAACGGTTCGTGCTGTCGATTTCACCTCAAACTTGAGCTCCTTGAACTTCTTTCGAAGCTCAGCCGTCGTAACTCCAAGTCTTTCTGCCAATTCTGTAATTTTTGTTGCCATAGCGAGTGACAGTCTAAAACCTAAGCCGTCAAAAGTAAAGCAGAAAGAGGCTAAAAGGCGGCTTTATGACTCATAACTACAGATAGTTGACGAAAATAAAATAATTGGTATAATAGACCATCATAACAACAAAACATGGGAATATTCTCTTTTGGACAAAACTGGCAGGCTCGAAAAGGTGCTGACGCAGAGATCGCAAGACTTGAAGCTGAAAGCGGTTCAGCTGAGACAAAAGGACGTAAAAAGAAAATTGATCGTGCAGTCGGTGATCAGCGCGAAATTTCTCGACGAGCTTTCATGCAGCTTCTTGGTGGTGGAGCGGCTGTAGTTGCTGGTGCGGCCGTATCAGGCGCAGGTGTTATGAAGCTGATGCAGGAACCAGAATTTGACTACACTAGAAAGCCGTCGGTGCATATGACGCCTATTAGGCCAGTAGTACTAACGGGTCAAGATAATCTGAATAGAATGTTAGAGTTGCAGGAATACTGGAAAAGAATCTCACTTGAAGCTCTAGAGGGTTTTCGAAATGCCGACCCGAAAGTTGCAGAACTTATCCAATTTATGTCGGAAAACGCAGAGTACTCAATCCCGATGGGTCCCGTGGTAACTCAGATGATATTTAAAAATCAGGATCCCCAGGAGGCGATGGCAAAACATAATAACCCTCGTCGATTTGAGATGGTCTACATGCCAGAAGAGTATGCGAGCGGAATGCCCGCACCAATCTTAACGCAACCCGACGGAACGATGCGTCTCGCAACAAACTTTAGAATGAAAGAGTGGCTCGGAATTATGTTGGCACATGAACTTTCTCATGAGTACGATTTAAAGATGAATGCTGAAAATCCTCACAATCAAGGGGAGTATCTTGCAGGAGAAGTGAAAGCGCACTCATTTGAAATGAAGCTTTTGAAAAGTTGGGATCCGAAGATCTATGATGAGCTTATCAAAAGAGGAACTCCTTTGTTTGAAGGCGTTCAAAGAGGTGCAAGTATGGACAAGCTCATACAACTCATTAACTCTCTGTATCCTACAACTCCTGAATATGCGTCAGCGCATGAGTCTTCACTCGGAGCTGCATCATGTTTGGTCGCTATCGCATTTGAAGATGCACGATCAAAAGGAAAGACAGACAAAGATCTTGAATCAGTATATCAAGATATATTCAGAAAATTCGGAGGTGGCGGTAGCAGATAAGTAATCTATTACTCCTCAAGCATCGCAACTGGCTCCGCATTGGTCTCAACTCGTTCCAGTTTCACGCCGAAGCTTTCGAGTTTTCGTTCTGACTTCTCAAAACTGGCCTGTGCATGCTGTAAATGAGTTCCAACAAGTTCGTACGTCTCCTCAAACTTCCCAAAGTCACCTTTGAGCTGAGAGAGACGGTCGAGGATGTGCTGGGCATTTTTTTGAACCTGCATACCCTTGAATCCAATGAGCAAGGTCTGAAGATAAAGATAGAACGTGTTTGGAGAAACGGGAATGACTCGCTTACTTAACGCGTACTGAGAAATATTTCCTTCGTCAGCGAGATCCTTCGTAATGGTTTCGTAATAGACATTTTCTGCAGGAATATACATGAGCGCAAAATTGAGCGTACCCTCTTCCGGAAGAATGTACTTCGAAGAAATCGCATCAACATGTTTCTTCACGTCAGTATAAAAAGCCTTTCGATACTGCATAATTCGTTTCTCGTCTTGATCATTCTGCGCATCGAGCATCTTTTGAAAATTCTCAAGTGGGAATTTCGAGTCAACACAGACAAGCATATTATCAACAAGTCGAATCACCGCATCGACAACCTCACCGCTTTTGAATCGATATTGAAGTTCATACAAACCCTGTCCCGGTAAAATCTGTGACAACAAGTTATCAAGAAAGAGTTCACCAAGATTTCCTCGTAACTTCGGTGCTCGCAAAATTTCCTGCAGTGAAGAAATATCCTTTCCGATATCGATCATCTGTTTCGTCGACACGCTCATCTCGCCCAAACTCTTCTGAACATCACCAACGGCTTTTGCCGCATTATCAAGCCGTTCTCCGACGGTCTTGTGCTGACGTTCAAGTGACTGGGTGACATCTTTGAGTCGATCATCCATCTGTTTGCGCATCTCTTGCTGCATCTTCATCGACTCACTCTGCTGTTGCATCGACATCTTCAAAAGATCTGACACCTGTCGTGTCAGCTCATTCATTTTCTCTTCACTCTGCTGCGCGCCGCCACTCATCTGTTTATAAAACAGAAATGCAAAACCAGCAATCGCCAGAACACTTACAAGAATAAGAAGAGAAGTCATATGAACAAATGAGAGAATTACTATCTGCGACCGTAGAGTATCATGT
>JBAYUX010000002.1:0-66898 GCA_041674865.1 Candidatus Altimarinota bacterium | reverse complement strand
TTGAATAATTTCCGGAATAATCATAGACTCCGGATCCTGGACATGACTGAGAACGGTTTCTAATATTCGCTTTCTCATACGATAAAACGGTTGTCCAAAAACATGCTGAATGCTCGTATGGGTATCATGCCAATACAGATCGCCAGTACTTTGATCGAGATCGAGAAGAATAGGTTTTCCGGATGGGAATTGAAGACGAATAAAAAACAAAACACTATGACGGCGTTTCTGTAATGCCTTATTGTCATTTCCAATAATTTCGATAGTAGCACCATTAACTTTTTTCTTTGCAGAAGCGATAGGTGCTATGTAGGCGAGTTCAGATATATCTCGAAACAGGGCATCTCCTTGCTCTTGAAGGGTGGTAACAGGAAGATCTTTTTCTGCCGGATCTCCATTCCAGATGAACTGTTTGATTTCTTGTTTGTAATCACGAGGAATCTTACGAAAATTCGCAAGATTGGCAAATAGGTTAAAACCAGGGGCATCACGCCCACTGGAGTTTTTGTAATGCCTGAAGTAGTTGCTCAATATCCATCGGATAGTATTATGTCCGGCAGCACTAACAGCGGATATATCTTTCTGGCTCATTCCATTGGGTTGTGAGAATTTTTTATCGAGTAATTTTCCAATTTTAGCCTGCTGGGCTTCGTAGTTTTGGGTCGCCCAGAATTCTCCGTTGTCTTCCGCCTCGAGAAGTATTTCAATGAGATCCTCCAGAATGAGCGTGCAAAAGGTATCAACGAGCTGATTACGAACGCATCTGACGTTTTTGGCGCACTGACTGGTAATGGCGACAAGAATTTTCCGTAGAATATGTTGAAGTTCGGTAGCTCGATTTTCAGAAGAAGATATAGCAGCCAAGGTGCGTTGACCAAGACCTTGGCTGAGGGATTGTGCGAGCACACGAAGCTCTTTGCGTGTTTGCAAAAATTCCGGAAGCATGAGGAGAAAGTCCGATAGCTCGTCCTTACTTATACTTCCTTGTATATATGCATGATCTAAATCTGTAACATGAGGTGCCCGAATGAGTTCTTGAAACCGACGAAGGCCATCCATCTCGTTTGGAAAAATTTCTCCGGCTTCACGGGGAAAGTCTTGAGTACGTGTATAGCGATGTACCGCCTCATTTCCCGTGAGAGTAGTTGAAGGTTGTTGCTGAGCCGCTACACGGGTGTAGTTCAGTGTACCCCGGGCGCGTTCGAGGGGGGTTTTGCCGGAAGGCGGAGATGATGGAGGCCTAAGTGCCACGGCAATGTAATTTTAAAAAGGAAGTGATTATAGCAAAATATAGATACACGTCAAAAGAGCAGCTTATCTAAAGCTAAAATGGCGTAATTATATCAGTCGCTTCGTAATTGTCTCCAGGATTAAAAACCCCTTCTCCTCGGTCGCAACCAGTCGTACCCGAGTCTTTTTCAAATGCCCAGACGTGATGAACTCACTCGCATTGGTAAGTAACTCACGTAGTGCACTCTCGCCAAACTCCTTCTCATATTTTTTTAAATCCAGCCCCTCGCACGTTCGCAGCCGCAACATGATCTGCTCCATTCTTCGCAAATCCTGATCAATTTTCATCTCGTTGCAAATTTTCATCGGATCTTTCAGGTATACATTGAAATCCGAACCATTTTCCCACATCTCACCATCGACAATCGAGTGAGCACCGAGACCTAATCCGAGGTAGTCTTTTTGCTCCCAGTAACGACGGTTGTGTTGAGATTCATGACCAGACTGAGCCCAGTTCGAAACTTCATAATGAGAAAACTCAGCACGCTTGAGCCGCCTGCAGAGCCACTCATACATTTCGAGCTGCATCTCTTCATCAGGGCAGTCCTTGATAAACAGATCAATTTTCTTCGTATCATACGAGAGAAAATAAAACGAAACATGTGTCGGCTTATACTGCAAAATGAGCTCCACCTCATTCTTGAATGAATCAAACGTCTGCCCCGGTAATCCGATAATAAAATCCGCACCAAAATTTTTCACTCGTGATTTTTTGAAAACATCGAGCGCCTTGAAGATCATTTTCGAGTCATGCGGCCGCGCAATTCTCCACAAGGTATCTTTATTGAAACTCTGAATTCCCAGGGAAAGGCGACTCACTCCAGCAGATTTATAAATAGTCATTCTCTTCGCATCGACACTTTCCGGATTGCACTCAATCGTGATCTCGCAGCCTTTTTTGACCCGATATGTCTTCTTGATTTCTTGTATAACTTTTTTGATCAACAAAGGTTCGATCAAGCTCGGCGTCCCACCTCCAAAGTAAATCGTCTCAATCTCATAGTTCGACTTTTTTCCATACTTCTGCGCCCGCAGGTCTACTTCTTTCACAAGCGCCTCCACGTACTCCGGAATCCACTTCTGCTTATTCGCAAACGTGAGAAAGTTGCAGTACAGACAGATCGTCTTACAAAAGGGGATGTGGATGTAGAGGGATAAATCCTTCAAACGATGTTTCATATTGCGGCGATCATGCCGTATTTCAGCCATTTTTCAAAGCAAAAACCATGATTTTTTGACAAAAAGCTGGACAGATGGTCTGAAACGGGCGGACAATTACCACGGTACAACTTAATCTTCTTTATATGAACGCATTAAGACTGGCCGAAATAAAGACTGTTTCAAAGAATGCGCTTCGCACTCCGACGTCGCTTTTTTGCCAAACTCGGGAGCTTTTCAAAGTGGCTTCTAGGAGAAATCCCAGCGTCTCATGTCAAAAAGTTACTCAGGTAAAATTTTCCGGGGAACTACAAAATGCGCTTTCTGAAGGGCGGGATCCAGAGTGCCCATACGAAACCTATGGATCATATGATTATGGCGAAGAGCCTCAGAATGGTTATATTAGTTTTAGAGAGGAGAAGAGCATGCCAAAAAGTAAGGAGCTTGGGACAGGATGCAGAGCTATGATATTTCGACCAGGTGACGTTTCGACAAAAAATATTTTTAGAGAAAGTATAGAAAAATTTGCCAGCGGATTCGATGTAGAAAGTGTATTTAAGATACTCGAGATAATCGGGCCAGGTCTTATTATTGAATTAACTATAGGTGACGACGGAAAGCCGAATGTAAAATTTCTCGAGCGAAAAAATGGAGCTTTGGAAGAGATAAATCTGGAAATTACCCTTACAGATGCTGAAATATATGCTCAACAGACAAGAGTGCGAGAAGAAGTTGGAATGCAGGTAGGTGGCACAATTCAGAAAAGTAAATCGACAGAAGCGCTGATGGCGGCAAAAAAAGAGCACACGTGCCTTATTGTCGCAAACGCTATGGGAAGAATTATGGAAGACATCCTTATCGGCCTCGCAGAGAGTAGTCAGCAATACTCGAAAGCCGCATAATCTGTCGCTCATGAATCTGTTTTCTGCTAGCATGCCCTCACTATGAACATCGCTGTTCTCTTATCGGGTGGAGTGGATAGCTCCGTGGCACTCAGGCTTTTGCAAGAGCAGGGCCACTCAGTTACCGCATTCTATCTCAAAATTTGGCTTGAAGATGAGCTCGCATTCTTAGGGGACTGCCCTTGGGATGAGGACCTCAAATATGTGCGCGCCGTTTGTGAGCAAGCAAACGTGCCACTCGAAATTCTCTCAATGCAGAAGGAGTATTTCGACAAAGTCGTCTCGTACACGATCGCAGAAGTGCAGGCGGGTCGCACGCCAAACCCAGATATCATGTGCAATAATCACGTGAAGTTCGGATTATTTTTTGAAAAAATCCAGGCACAGTTCGGCGAGGGTCACTTCGATAAAGTGGCTTCTGGTCACTATGCGCAGATCGAGCAGAAGGAGGATGTCTACTTCCTCAAGCGCTCACCCGACCCGATCAAAGACCAAACGTACTTTCTCGCGCGGCTCTCGCAAAAACAGCTGAGTAAAATCATCTTTCCAATCGGTCATCTCCATAAATCTGAAGTTCGTGAACTTGCGGAAAAATACGACCTTCCCAATAAAGCTCGCAAGGACAGTCAGGGAATCTGCTTTCTCGGAAAATTTAAATACAATGACTTTCTCAAGCACTACCTCGGTGAGAAAAAAGGTGACCTGGTCGAGTTTGAAACAAACAAAAAACTCGGCGAACACCATGGCTTTTGGTACTTCACGATTGGTCAGCGCAGCGGCATTATGCTCTCTGGCGGCCCTTGGTTTGTCGTCAAAAAAGATACACAATCAAATACCATTTTCATCTCGAAAACATATTACGAACCTACAAAATCACGCGACACATTTGTAATTACCGACTTCAATTGGTTTGACGGAACGCTTCCAGTCACAGGGAATTTTGAAAATGGACTGAGCGTGAAGATTCGCCACGGCGAGAGAACGTATTGTGCAACACTTGCGCCACTTGATAACGATCCGTCTTGCGCAGAAATTCATATCGATGGTTCCGATCAAGGCCTTGCCGCTGGCCAGTTCGCGGTATTTTATGAAGGAGAGATATGTCTCGGCTCAGGGGTGATTACGGAATAAGTAGCGAAACTTCAATACAAGAGTAAAATAATTACGTTCAGCGAATCTTCAAAACACCCGTAACCATCTTTCTCATGTTTTCTGCCCACCAAACCGATCGACCACTCACCGACAAGTTTAAAGTTTCAATTATCGGTTGCGGAAATGTAGGAGCGACGACTGCGTATGCATTACTTCTTGATGGGGCGATTACCGACCTCACGCTCATTGATTACAATAAAGAAAAAGCCGAAGGAATTCTTCTCGATCTCGAACACTCATTGCCGTTTACCTCGTATATTAAGCTCGCTTCAGGTGATGACTACGCGCTCTGTGCGAATTCGGACATCGTGATTGTGACGGCAGGAAAGAAGCAGGCGGAAGGGGAGACGCGTCTCGATCTGATCAAGGCAAACCGCGCAATCTTCGAAGACATCATTCCGAAGATTACGAAGGCTGCGCCAAATACACTCTTGATGATTATCTCAAATCCAGTCGATGTGCTTACCTATGAGGCACAGCGAATTTCCGGACTTCCAGCGGGTCGGGTATTTGGAACAGGTACGACACTCGACACCTCACGTCTGAGGTTTCACATTTCAGAGAAAATTAATATTCATCCACATAGTATCGAGGCATATGTTCTCGGTGAACATGGCGACACATCATTTCCAGTATATAGTTCTGCAAATGTCTCAGGAAAGCCACTCTCTGAGTTTGAAGGATTTACACAGCAAGCCGCAGACGAGTGCTATGACAGTACAAAAAATGCCGCCTACAGAATTATTCACGATGTCGGATATACCTGTTATTCGATCGCGACAGTCGCTCGCGAGCTCGTAAGAAATATCTTCAACGACTCGCACAAGGTCTTTCCGCTTTCCACGAACCTCAAGGACTTTTACGGAATTTCAGATGTTGCCTTGAGCGTTCCGTGCGTCCTCGGTCGCAACGGAATTGAGGAAGTTTTGAAGGTACCACTCAGCACAGAAGAGCAGGAAAAACTTCAAAAAAGTGCCGAAACCCTCCGCCAGTATCAGTAATTTGAAGCTGATATTTGACAAAATAGTAGAATTACGTTAAAATATGCATGTAGTTACGTTTCCGTCGATCTTGTTATCAACGGCGAACTGCATCCTCGAAAGAGGAAGTCATTAGCCTTCGAGCTTTTGACACCCTTCTCTCTTTTCGTAGCCAGCATCTTTCTTTTAGAAAGCCTCGCTTCCGGCCCGAAAGGAGAGAATTTTAAAATATGCTTGCAATTCATGAACCTATGCCCTAGGATAGAGGTTAGTAGTATATAATATATTTTCTATGCACCACGGAACATCGCTTAAGAAGCAAAAAGCGCTCAAGTGCGCACGACAGTCGCAGGGAACACTTCAGAAGGTAGTCGACATGATCGAAACCGACAAGTACTGCCCAGAGGTTATTCAGCAGATTGATAGTGTTGTTGGTCTTCTCAAGACAGCAAAACGAGAGCTTCTCGCAGGCCACCTCGACACCTGCCTTCTTCCAAAGATGAAGGAAAACAAGAAACAAGCGATCGACGAACTTCTCAAAATCTTTAACCTTTCAAAATAATATGAATACAGTTTCTTTGCCAGCCGCAGTGTCTTTTATGATCGTAACAGGAATAGTTGGATTGACAGGCGGATATTACATATCGCCGACATATCAGCAAACAATGTACGTAAAGGAAGAAATGGGACTTGGGCAGGCAGATAGGTTTGTTGATCTCCGCTATATAGACAAAATGGCAGCACATCATACAGGAGCAATTCTTCTTGCAAATCAAATCGAAAGCCTATCGCAGAGAAAAGAAATAAAAGATCTGGCTGCCGATATTAAAAAAGGAGAGCCAAAGTTGATAGATGAGCTCTATCAATGGAAACGAGAATGGTACAACGATACTCGAAAAGTAAGGGACCCGATTGTGGCAAATATTGGGTCAGCAGATGAGAAGTCAGACCTCCGGTTCTTAAACGCGCTCATCGCTCATCATGAGGCAGGGATAGAGATGACCCAGGAAATACGAAAAAAAAGCAGCAGAAAAGAGGTGCTCGATAACGCAGATGCGGTAGAGAGTTTTTTGACTAGCACGCTCGTAACTTTCAAAAACTGGAGATCTCAGTGGTACAACATTCAATAATCAAAAAATAACCCACATATTCCCATGATACAGAAGACGTATATCGTGAAAGGGATGCATTGCGCAAGCTGCAGTGCGATCATTACAAAAACACTCAAGAAGCTTCCTGGCGTTGAGGCATGCGATGTGAATTTTGCCACAGAAAAAGCCTCAATTTCCATGGATACTTCCAAAGTCTCGCTTGCTAACATGAATAAAGAACTTGAAAAAATCGGATACAGCCTAGCTGAAAGTGAGGCCTCAATGGGAAGCGAAATGGCGGAAAAAGGAGGGGGCATGGATCATTCGGAGCACCTTGGGAGATCGCAGACAAAAGAAGATAAATTACGCGAACTCCAAGAAATGAAAGCAAAGGTAGATTTTGTCATGCCTATAACATTTATCGTATTTCTATTGATGATGTGGGACATAGCATCTCGCCTATTGTTCGAGGTTCCGAAATTGCCAATTCCAATGCCACTTTTTAATACGATATCATTTCTATTATCGGCAGTGGTTCTATTTTGGATAGGCAAGTCATTTGTAGACGGTGTCGTGAAGTTCATGCTGTATCGAGTGGCAAATATGGATACTTTGATTGGTATTGGTACCTTAACAGCATTTGTATACAGCAGCGTGATCTTTCTTGTGCCATCACTTCGGGATCTCTTGAAGGTTCCTGAATACACGTATTTTGACGTGACAATTGTTGTTATTGGTTTTGTGACACTTGGTAAATATCTTGAAGCTCGATCTAAATTAAAAACAGGGGATGCGATCGAGAAGCTATTGAATCTTCAGGCAAAAACAGCGCTCGTTCTTCGAAAGGGAGAAGAGCTGGAAATTCCCGTATCAGCAGTTGTGCATGATGATATCATTATCATCAAGCCAGGCTCAAAAATTCCGGTAGATGGGGTGGTTATCGACGGCTCATCATTTATCGATGAGTCGATGATTACAGGAGAGCCCATTCCAACAGAGAAGCGCGAGGGTAGTGTAGTTGTTGCTGGTACGATGAATACAACAGGGACATTTACATTCAAAGCTACGAAAGTCGGCTCCGAGACGCTGCTCGCACATATTATCAAAATGGTTGAGGAGGCGCAGGGAAGCAAGGCTCCAATTCAGGCACTTGCCGATAAAATTTCATCAGTGTTTGTGCCAATTGTGCTTGTTATCGCGCTTGTAACGCTTCTTGCTTGGCTCGTTGTAGGGACTCGATATCTTGGTTTTGCTCAGGCAGTTTCATATGGGCTAACTTCATTTGTGGGAATTCTCGTAATTGCCTGTCCATGTGCTCTCGGGCTCGCGACGCCAACAGCTATTATCGTTGGAGTAGGAAAGGGTGCTCAAGAGGGTATCTTGGTCAAAGATGCTGCAACGCTCGAGAAGCTCCATAAGGTCACTGTTGTTGTGGTGGATAAAACAGGAACGATTACGAAAGGTAAGCCAGAGCTTGTTACTGTTCGCACGTATGAAAAAAGTATGAAAGAGGACGAGATTGTTGCAATCATGGCTTCTCTTGAGTCTCGCTCGGAGCATCCTATTGCGCATGCAGTTGTTTCATACGCAAAAGATCATAAAATCAATGTATATAACATTGAAGATTTCGAGATCATGAAAGGTAAAGGCATAAGAGCGAGTATAAAAGGGGTAAAATATTTCACCGGCAATATTGCAATGCTGGACGAACTCGGGCTAAAGATAGACAGAAAGGCTATTGAAAAAGATACAACAGAGGGAAAAACTCCTGTTGTCCTTGCAACAAAAGAGAAGATACTCGGAGTTGTTATGGTGGCAGATGCGCTAAAGGTAGAGGCAAAAGATGCGGTAGAAAAATTGCGACAGCTTGGTGTCAAAGTGGTAATGCTCACTGGTGATAATAAAAATACAGCCCGCTATATTGCCGATCAGGTAGGCATTGATGAGGTGGTTGCAGAGGCCCTTCCTCAAGATAAGCTCGCAAAAGTGAAGGAGCTTCAGGCGAAAGGGGAAGTCGTAGCGATGACGGGAGATGGGGTAAATGATGCTCCGGCATTGGCGCAGGCAGATGTTGGCATTGCAATGAGTACAGGAACGGACGTAGCAATAGAGTCAGCAGGAATTACACTTTTAAATGGAGATATCTCTAAACTCGCAAAAGCTATCCGGCTTTCAAAATTTACAATGAGAGGTATTAAACAAAATCTTTTCTGGGCATTTATTTATAATGTTGTCGGAATTCCGGTTGCGGCAGGAATGCTTTATCCATTCTGGGGAATTCTCTTGAATCCAGTCTTTGCAGGCCTTGCTATGGCCTTCTCAAGCGTTTCGGTTGTGAGTAACTCACTACGTCTGAAGTTAAGGAAATTGTAAAGGTAGTGAAGTTTTTGTATATATTATCTCTAACTTTTATCACAAATGGTCGCTTCAAATATCCCAAATTCACCACAAACCCATACTTTTCACGTCAAAGGTATGCACTGCCACGCATGTGTTCTGCTCACGGAAAGTGAAATAGGTGAAGATCCAAAAGTTCGCTCAGCAAAGTCGGATCTTGCATCATGCACGATCGAAGTTACTGGTGATTTCGGTGGTCTCACACCAGCAGAAATTGCAAAAGAACTTACAGAAAAAATAGAAAAACATGGCTATACATTATCGCTCGAACGTGAAGATGAAAACATTCATCACTGGTCGGATTTTAAACTAGCGCTTCCGATAGCCATTCTCTTTCTCGCTGGTTTTTTCCTCCTTCAGAAGCTCGGAATTGTGAACGCTATTACTGCAAGTAACGTCACCTATGGAACAGCATTCTTTATTGGAATTGTGGCATCTCTCTCTACTTGCATGGCAGTTGTCGGTGGCCTCCTCCTCTCGCTTTCGGCCAACTATGCCAAAAGTGGTGACAAGGTAAAACCCCAAGTCATGTTTCACATCGGACGCCTTATCGGTTTTTTTATTCTCGGAGGCGTGATTGGTCTCATAGGGAGCGCATTCAAGATTACGCCGATGATGAATTTCGTGATCGGACTCGTGATCGCTTTCGTCATGTTTATTCTCGGCGTTAACTTACTCGATGTCTTTCCATGGGCCAAGAGATTTCAATTTTCTCCACCAAAAGTTCTCTCAAAAAACGTTCTAGGTGCAGCGAAAATGACGCACACTGTCGCCCCATTTCTCATTGGAATAGCGACATTCTTTCTTCCATGTGGATTCACGCAATCAATGCAAGTATACTCACTTTCAACAGGAAGCTTTTCGCAAGGCGCATTAACAATGCTTGCCTTTGCGCTCGGAACCTTGCCGGTCCTCGCGCTCATGAGCTTCACCTCTCTCTCTATTCAGCAAGGCATTAAATCCCGTATATTCTTCAAGGTCGCCGGTCTTATTGTTATCGTCTTCGCCCTCTTTAATCTCATCAATAGTCTCGTGATTATTGGCATAATCCCACCGATTTTTAACTTCTAAGCTCACTAAAAACTCACTATGAAATTCGCATTTTTCGCCTCAATAGCGGTTGGAATCATAATCTCAGTACTCGTCATTACCGGACTTGGAAACGACACAACATCAGCTCCATCATCCGACACGCCACTCCCACAAATCATCAACGGTGTTCAAATGATCGACATCACTGCACGTGGGGGATACAAGCCAAAACAGACGATCGCTAAGGCAAATATTCCATCAGTAATTCGGATGAAAACACAGAGTACGTTCGACTGCTCTTCTTCGTTAATCATTCCAAGTATCGGTTACTCAGCATCACTTCCCGCAACAGGCGTGACAGAGATACCAATTCCATCACAAAAATCAGGTTCAACTCTTCGAGGTATGTGCGGAATGGGTATGTATAGTTTTAGCATTATATTCAGCTAAAAACGCGCTTTCACTTCGCCGAGAGCTGCTTTATACTGAAGAAAATACTATCGACCATACGACCAAATATGAAAAAAAATACGATCGGCCTGATGGGCCTGGGAACAATGGGCGGAAATCTCGCTCGTAATATTGCCAGCAAGGGATTCTCAATAAGTCTCTTTAATCGTCATCCGGAAAAAGTCGACGCTTTTCTCAAAACACATCAAGAAAAAAACCTCTACGGATATCACGATCTTGCCCAGTTCGTCGACTCTCTCGAGCGTCCTCGAAAGATTATTCTTATGGTTCCAGCAGGCGCTCCAGTTGACGAAACACTCACGCAACTTGTCGACTTTCTCAAGCCAGGAGACATTGTAATAGATGGAGGAAACTCATATTTTAAAGACACTATTCGACGTCAGGAGGCGCTTAAAAGAGCCAATATTCACTTCATTGGCGCAGGAGTTTCCGGAGGCGAAGAAGGTGCGCTCAAGGGTCCAAGTATTATGATCGGCGGAGAAAAGTCGGCATGCAAAGAAGTCGCTCCAATTCTCAAAAAAATCGCAGCCAAAGACTTCGTCGGCGGAACGTGTGGTGGATATATGGGCGCTGGAGGCGCTGGCCACTACGTCAAAATGATTCACAACGGAATTGAGTATGCGATCATGCAGATGATTGCGGAATCGTACTCACTCCTCAAAACGCACTACAAACTTTCAAATGAACTCATCGCAGAGTTTTTCGAAGCCTGTAACGATGGAAAGTTGAACGGATATCTCGTAGAGATTGTCCCAGGAGTTCTCAGGAAGAGAGATGGGAAGAAATATCTCGTCGATCTGATCCTTGATAGCGCAAAGAACAAAGGAACAGGAAAGTGGACCTCGCAAGAAGCGCTAGATGTAGGGATTCCTTTGTCATCGATTACCCAGGCCGTATTTGCTCGCTACCTCTCAACTGATAAAAAGCTTCGCACGGAACTTGCAAAAGTTTCCCCAAGAAAAGCAACGAAACCAGGCATTCCTCTCGAAACATTTTTACAAAATCTGGAAGACGCACTTCACGGAGCATTTCTCATGGCCTACGCGGAAGGGCTTCATCTTCTCCAGAAGGCAGATAAAGAGTACGGATTTAAGCTCGACATGGGCGAGGCAATTCGCGTCTGGCAGGGCGGCTGTATCATCCGATCAAAACTTCTCAAAGATCTTACGGAGGCAAAAAATGAAATTGCAAAGAGTCACTTCTTGATGAGCAAAACAGCCGCAAAAAAGCTCGCATCAGTAGAAAAAGCATGGACAGCAGTTCTTCAGGAAAGTCTTAGCGCTCGAATCCCAACCCCGGCGCTCACGGCCGCGATGCAGTACTACCAGTCGATGACATCAGCGCAACTTCCGGCCAACCTCATCCAGGGCATGCGTGATTTCTTCGGTGCGCACACCTACGAACGAACAGATAAGCCGGGAATATTTCACGCCGATTGGAACTCATAAAATAATTCTTACTCCATGGCCCAGAAACCATCAAATTATCAGTCAGGAATTCCATTCCAAAAAGCAGAGAGCGATTTTACGCTCATCATTTTTGGCGCATCAGGATCGCTCGCAAGACTCAAGCTCTTTCCGTCACTCTACCAACTCCACTTAGAAAAGCGCACGCCAAAAGATTTTAAGATTGTCGGTTATGCGAGAACTGAAATGTCACAGGAGGGGTTCAAAGATGAATTTCGTCAGGCAGTCCGTGCCAAATTTAAAACAACAACCGACGAAAAAATCCTTGAAAGTGTCGTAAAAAATGTGAGTTATGTAAGCGGAAATTATGATAATGAAATGGACTACGGTGCACTTGAAAAGCATCTCAGTGTAATTGAAAAAAAGAACAATAAGCGGATTCGAATGGCCTATCTCTCCACGCCACCATCTGTATTCGAGGCGGTCATAAAACAGCTCGGAAAAGCCAAATTAGACACATCATTATCGAAACTCCGACTCATTGTCGAAAAGCCATTTGGGTACGACCTCGCTTCTGCAAAACATCTTGAAGGAATTCTTCTCGAAAATTTCCAAGAAAATCAGTTCTTCCTTCTCGACCACTATCTCGGAAAAGAGGCGGTCTTTAATCTTCTTTCCTTACGCTACGCCAACCCAATTCTCACCTCGCTTATTCGCGGAGAGTATATTAGTAATATTCAAATAAATGGCTTAGAAAAGTTCGGAACCGAAGGTCGTGCAAGTTATTTCGATCATGTTGGATCGGTACGGGATATGGTTCAGTCGCATCTTTTTCAAATCCTCGCATTTCTAACGATGGATCTTCCAGAGCAAATTACCTGCGAATCGGTACATCGTGCGAAACGTAATCTCATTGAGTCACTTCATTTGAAAGATAAAAAAACATCGATCATTCTCGGCCAATACAAGGGTTATGCAAAAGAGCCAGGAGTTAAAGAAAAGTCGAAGACGGAAACATTCGCAGCTATTCGTCTTTTTATCGACAATCTCAACTGGCACAACGTTCCAGTGTACATGCGCACCGGTAAAAAAATGAAAGAACAACTTACGAGTGTTGTTATTGAGTTCAAGCCTCAGCCACTTCAGAAGGGAAGTAGGAATAATCTCGAGCCGAACAAGCTTATCATTCAGCTCCAGCCATTTGAGAAGATTGAGTTCAATCTTCTGACCAAAATGGGCGGCTCCGAAGTTGATTTCGTTCCACTCAATACCGGCAAGCCAATTTACTGTAGCGGCGACTGTCTCGACGAGCACAGTCGGCTTCTTCTCGAGGTCATTAAGGGCGAAAAAATGCTCTTTCTCGAGTTCTCAGAAATTTATGCTGCATGGAACGTCGTTGATCAAATTACAAAATCTTCCGAAAATGGCGACATCCCGCTCCGTATCTACGAACCCGGAACCTTTGGCCCAAAAGAAGCGAGTAAAATGCTTGAAGATGGTAGTCACACTTGGCATGACAATTTTTAGTCCCATAACCTCACCTCCATGAAGCCAACGATTCAGATTATCGAAAAGGAAAAAGATTTCTACGATCAGGCACTTCACTGGGTTCTTGAGAATATTTTTGACGTCCTTGCAAAAAAAGAAGACTGCCGTATTGGCCTTTCTGGCGGATCAACCCCAAAGGAACTTTATCGAATAATGGGGAAGTCCCATTTTCCATGGGAACGTATCACCTGGATCGAAATCGATGAGCGTTACGTACCGATATCCGATAAGGCAAGCAATGCGGGTATGATTATGAGCGAGCTTATTGAAGAGTCAGGAAATCCGGATAAAAAAACTCTCTCTGAAAAATTTCTCCACTTCGACACCTCACTTCCATATGATCAGTCATATCTTGCCTACGAGCAAAAACTTCTCGGGCTCAAGCACGCACGTTCAAATGATGAGCCCCTCTTCGATCTTATGATCTTGGGTGCAGGACCAGATGGCCATATCGCCTCAGTTTTTCCAGATTCACTCGAATCAATGCGTAAAGGTTTTCTTACCGCGCAAACGTCTACTGATGTTTTCGACATTCACGACCGCCTCACCTGCACCATGGAAGCCCTCACAAACTGCCACAAAGCCCTTCTCCTACTCAAAGGCCACGAGAAGCATGATATCCTCAAGAAACTCGAATCAGGCGACACAGTGACGCCAGTGGGGAAGTTTGTGGAAAAGGTGGAGACGACGGTACTATATACGGTATAGAACTAGAGTTGAAAAAAGGAGCAAAAGCTGATATCATAAAACTACTTTTTGGGATTCTCCCACCGCCCCACCCTCGTAAGAAGGTGGGGAAAATTTTCAAAGTCTATTTATCGATAAAGCTTAAAAAATGCAGCTTTAATGCGCTTAAAATCGGAGTCATCAAGTTCCCCAAGTTTTTTTGAAAGCCTTCTATAATCAATAGTGCGAGCCTGATGGAGACAGGCAACGGCTAAAATTGATGATTGCCTATACGACACAAACCATGTCCCCGTTTTCATCTGAGTTGTAAGTGGAATAGCGAAGAAAAGGGATTGTGATAATTTTTTAAAAATGAGTACTGGTCGAGAAAATTGCTCATTTTTGCCATTCATCTCGTGGCCAATATTTTCACCTATTCTGGCCCACCAGATTTCCTTCTCGCGAACATAAGGTGGTATTCTTTTCCTTTCATGTAAATCTTTTTTAAGTTTTATCCATTCAAAAAATCGTTTCATCATAAAAAAGCATAAATAAGAGGTATGCCTCATGATAACAGTTGGACATTACAGATTTTTAAACAATTTCTTACAAATTGTTAACACAAAGCAAAATATTCTAGCCTCAAAAGGCTCGATAAATCCAAAGAACAAGAAGTAGGATTTAGCTTTAAAAAAATCCACACGTGTGCTATAATGAAAAGATTAAAAAACGATCCCATGAGTCTCAACGCAACACATCGTGTAGATACAGCTTCTGTGGATACAGAGGCTGTAACAGGAGCATCGAGTAATGTTGAAAATATCGAAGCACTCGATCGACAAATAGCCGCATCGACTCCGCGGTACAAAACGGCAAGTGGACGAAAAAAAGCCCAAGAAAATCTCATAAAGGCATACGATAGTGAAGTTGCAAGTCTCGAGGAGCAATTGGGGGAAAATTTTAGCGATGCAGCAAGAAGGGAGATGTACGATAGAATGGTGGGGGAGCCGGTGAAGGCGATGCAAGAAGATTGCGCAAGATGTGATGAATTAAAAGGTAGGAGAAATACGCTCGTTAAAAAAAGAATCGACCAAGAAAAAGGAGTATTTTTAATGAGTGAGCTCTGTGTGTTTGCAGAAGAGTTCGATTATAGTCGTGTAGAGAATTTTGCCGATGAAATCAGGCAACTTAAAAAAACAGTAAAGGTCGGAGGTGATACGCACATTATCGACATTGGGAGTTTTTCAGATGAGGAGCTGAGACCACTGTTAGATGTGGTCGATAGAAAAATGTATGTTTACAATAATCTTGCATTTGAGACATGTTCTCCTGAGCAAAAAGCCCTCATTAAATCCGGTAAGGCGATAGTGGTCGACGGCAAGTTTGTGCAGAGAATGAATCCGGTTATTTTATCTGGCACGCACGGAGACGAAGTAAAACCAGTTATAGAATTTACCGTTGCGGCAAAAAAAGCTTCTCAAGAGAGCTCAAAACTTGAAGTAAGTAGGGATGATATGCATATTGAAACAATGGTAAACCCGGCGGCCTTGAAAAAAGGTGAAAGAACGGGAGCTTCCGGAATTGACATAAATCAACTAACTCCAGATGGCTCATATGAGCATGCCAGAAAGGCTCAAGTCATAGAGGCAATACCAAAATTCGATAATCCATATATTATTGATTTTCACAATTGCCACGGAAATTCTAAGCCGTACGCCTATGTGGGCAACATGAATCAAAGAAATATTGAGATGGCAAAAGAGCTCGGTCTCGAAAAGCTTATTATTTGCGACCCAAAAATTGCAGACAATACAGTTTTATCTGACGCAATTCGTCACGTAAAAGGTGATGGTATGGTAATCGAGACAAGCGCTCAGGATAGCGAACAGATAGCCATGAGAACAGCTCTCAAGTTCCTTCATCTAAGCGGAGTCGTTGGCTCAGGCGAATATAGAAGCTCTATGAAATTGCAGGCCATAACAAAGATGAAATTACCGACCAGAAATCGCGCCCTCAAGATATTCGGCTTTCAGTTGCCAGAGGTTGATTCTCCAGAGAATATACCGAATGATGGTCACTGTTATCAAATTATTAATGGGACTGTAATAAAAATAGTTCAATTTCGGGAGACAAAAAATGGTTTAATTGAAGAGGCTCTATCACAAGAAGATAGAAAAAGTTTTGACAATATGAGCTAAGGAAGCTTAGATTGCGCTCGCAAGTTTCTCTACCGCCTTCGCAATATCCTTCACACCAAGGCCTGCAATTTCATAGAGCTCGTCAGCGGTGCCGCTGAGTTGGTATCCGCGAACACCGAGGTGAGTAATTGGAAGTGAGAGGCCGCTGTCTTCGAGAGACTGAGAGACGAGCATACCGAGGCCACAAGCGACGTTGTGATCTTCGAGCGTGAGAATTTTTCCAGTTTTTTTGGCACTCTTTTCGAGAGTCTCGTGGTCGAAAGGTTTCATCGAACTGACGACGAGAATTTCGACATCAATAGTTTCTTTGAGAAGTTCACGAACTTCAATCGCTCGCGGAACCATAGGTCCGCTCGCGACAATCGTCACATCTTTTCCAGTTCGGATAATATCAGCCCTTCCAATTCTGAACTCGTAGTCACCACCGAAGAATGGCTTAGTTGGATCATCTTCTCGAGTAATGGTTGGAACTTTTGCGCGTCCCATTCTGACGTAGAAATTTCCATACTCACTCGCAATAGCACGAATCATTCGATCGCACTGATTTGGATCGGCAGGTTCGAGAACACTCGTGTGATACATCCCCAAGAACGAGCTAATGTCATCAATAGCCTGATGCGTTGGACCATCTTCACCGACAGAAAGTCCGCAGTGAGTAGCTACCATTTTGACATTCGTTTCGTTGATATCGTTGACGCGTGCCTGGTCTTTTGCGCGACTACTCATAAATGCTCCAAAGGTTGAACAGAATGGAATAAATCCACGCAAACTCAAACCTCCAGCAGCGCTGACCATGTGTTGTTCGCTAATGCCGCACTCGATGTGTCGCTCAGGGAAGGCCTTTTTAACACCATCTGTTTTGACAGATCCAGCGAGATCGGCCGTCATAGCAACGACAGATCCATTTAATCCAGCGAGATCGGTAAGTGCATTTCCATACGCACCGCGACAGTCCACCTTCTCTGTTACCGCATATTCTCGAGGCGTACCACTCTTAAATCCTTCCATTGGTGTGCCGCTCTTTACAACATCAGACGAGAAAATTTTCTCTCGTAAGCTTCCGCCAAATCCAGCCAAAAAATCAGCAATCATCTTCGTCTGCTCTTCGCTTAAAACGAGTTCGCTAAGCGCTTTATCGGCAAGCTCACGACTCGGAGCATTGCCGTGCCAGCTGGCCTTGCCGGCCTCTGCCTCGCTTTCCATGTAGGAAACGCCCTTGCCCATAACCGTCTTTGCCAATAAGCAAACAGGTCGTCCGCCATCAGTTTCATTTCCAGCATTCATTTGCATCGCCTTCGCACGTGAAAGTGCATTCCACATCGCCTGATAGTCGTGGCCATCAACTTCGATAACTTCCCATCCAGCAGCACGATAATGACCAGCGATATTGATTGGCATAATTTCATCGAGAGTTGAAGTCAGCTGAATTTCGTTATAATCAACAAACAAAACGAGATTCGACAATTTGTATTTATGCGCAAAGTTCATCATCTCGTATGCCTGACCTTCTTGCTGTTCACCATCTCCCATCAATAAATAAACGGTCTCGGAAGTTTTTTTAGAAAGATGATCTCCAAGTGCAAATGCAGATGCAACGGACGCACCAACACCGAGGGGTCCTGTTGAGAAGTGAATACCGCGAACATGTCGATTGACATGACCTTCAAAGACATCGTTTGGTTTTCGGAACATCGTGACGGCTCGCTCTTTGTCTACGACACCGAGCTCGCCCAAAATCGCATACACAGCAGGGGAGACGTGACCATTCGAAACCACAACAGGGTCATTATTCTGGCTAATCACAAAAGTATAGAGGAGTGCCAAGTAGTCGATGACAGAAAGTGAACCACCCGGATGGCCAGATGCAGCGTTCGTTACCATTTCAATAATAGACCTTCTGCAAGCGGTAGAGACGGCCTGAAGAAGTTGAATTTGCTCATCATTGAGAGACTCGCCGAGGTGTGGAATGTTCATAAAAGAAAATCGAACGGATAAATACAGAAAAATACGTGCGAACTATACCGATGATGTTACGTGCCTTCAAGTAGCATCTTTTTGGTGTAAATCTTGGCGATTTCGACGCCAGGCTGGTTGTAGGCATCGACGTTGTAATATTCGCCAAGGAATGCGACAGATCCCTCGAGAAGCATGAAGAGTTCTCCGAGAGTTTCTTCATCAACTTTTGGAATTTGAATCGTAGCACTTGGACGACCATACTCCTGAAGTCCGCGCTCTGTTGCGCGCTTCTCAACTTTGATTAGCTCCTGGAATGTCACGCCTTTCAAATAGCTCATGCTCTCGCTCGCAATCTTGCTAGAAGGGATAGTGAGCTTTTTTCCGCCAAGAGAGTCGACCTCAATAAATACAATAAATTTATCTCGTGGCCCCTCATTATAAAGCTGTACCTGTGAGTGCTGGTCGGTCACGCCGAGGGCATTAATCGGAGTTAATCCAACCAAAATCTTCTCACCGCTTCTCGTCTCGCTCTTTCCAATGCTCTCAGCAAGAAGCTGTCGATACCAGTCAGCCAAGCTCGCCAAACTCGAGGCGTACGGCATCATAACCGTCATCGTCACGCCCTTTTCTCGCTGCAATAAATATTGCATCGTTGCGAGCTGAAACGGAATGTTCCCCGTAAATCTCGTATCAAGAAACTGCTCTCGCATCGCCCGTGCACCACTCAATAACTTTCGAATAGAAATCCCAAGAAGCGCAGCAGGAAGGAGTCCAACAGGAGTTAAGACAGAAAATCTTCCACCAACATTATCTGGAATAGTGAAGCAGGTGATGCCATCTTTCACAGCAATTTCGCGCAAAACGCCCTTCTGGGCATCTGTTATAAACACAAAATGTTTCTTCGTAATAACCGGTCCCGCCGCCTTTTCCATCTTCGACCGGAAATAATAATACTGCCCCATCGTCTCCGGAGTGGTTCCAGATTTGGTCGCAACGATAAACAAAGTCTTCTTATAATTAATAACATCATCAATCTCATCGATCAAAGAAGGATCAATATTATCGAGCACGAAAAGCTGTGGATGCTTACGTGTCCGGCTTGGAAGTGAGTTCCATCGAGAGTGCTTGAGTGCATTCATGAGGCAGGTGACACCAAGTGCCGATCCGCCAATTCCCAAAACAACGATGTGGTCGAACTTGCCACGAACTTTTTCTGCATACTGTTCGATAGACTTCACCGTCTCCATATCATCCGGAAGGTCGATAAAACCCTGACCACGGCCCCGAATGAGCTTCAAAAACTCAGGAAGTTTGTTAATTTCGGCTTCGTACTGACTTTTTTTGAGCCCATTCTGCCCAAGGGAAAACACCGAATCGAAATGGAACTGAATCATAAATGAAGACGTAAAAAGAAAATAGAGAGGGGCGTATGTGCTACTTTTTCTTTGAAACTTTGGCTTTTGACCAATCTTCCATGAACTTCGCTAAACCAGCATCGGTCAACGGATGCTTTACGAGCTTCTCGAAGATACTATATGGCATCGTGCAAATGTCTGCGCCGAGCTTTGCAGCATCGGTGACATGACGAGGATGACGCACGCTCGCGACCAAAACCTCAGTATCATAGCCATAGTTATCGTAAATCTGCATAATTTCCTCAATCAGCTTCATGCCATCCTCTCCAACATCATCGAGTCGTCCAATAAAAGGACTGACAAAAGCTGCTCCAGCTTTGGCAGCCAAAAGTGCCTGATTAGCCGAAAAAATGAGTGTCATATTAACCCGAATCCGCTCACTAGAAAGCGCCTGACAGGCCCGAAGACCATCAGTAGTCATAGGAAGCTTCACGTAGATATTCTTGGCCCATTTGGCATACTGGCGGCCTTCAGCGATCATTCCTTTGTAGTCCTGAGCCGTAACTTCAGCGCTTACTGGTCCCTTAACCATCTTGGCAATTTTCTTAATAACCGTCTCGAAATCCAGCCCTTCCTTCACGATAAGGCTAGGATTGGTCGTAACACCGTCAAGAAGCCCAAGCTCCACGCCTTTGGTAATGTCATCCAAATTGGCCGTGTCGAGAAAGAGTTTCATGAGAGTTGGGATAAGAAATCAAGCTGACCAAACTATACAACAAAAAGAAATCCGCTACTAACGGATTTCTTTAAATATTTTCTATATATATCAAAGCCAGATCAAGCTTTGAATTAAGCCTTAGTAGAAGTGATTTTTGTAAGTCGAGCCTTCTTTCGAGCAGCATTGTTCTTGTGGATAATATTCTTCTTCATGGCAGTATCAATAATAGAGAAAGCCTTTGGAAGAAGCTTCTCAGCCTCCTTGACATCACCAGCTTTAGCGAGCTTTAAGACATCCTTGATAATTTTCTTGAGTTCTTCTCGAGTTTTGTAGTTTCGTGCACGTGCTACGAGAGCCTGGCGCATTGACTTCTTTGAAGCTAAAAGATTTGGCATAAGGTCGTTTTTCAAAAATAAAGCAGAGCAAATATAGACATGAGAAAGCTCATTGTCAAATGATTTAGCCCTTTCTCCTGAATCTACTCATGCTAGAGTGCCAATTAGAAGCCTGTCAGAAAAATGGTAAGAAAAAGTTAAGAAGTGGTAACAATTTGGTAATATGGTAGGTATATCCTGGCATTGAATCGGCCCAGAAAACATTTTTTCATCAAGGTATTGACAAGACGATAGAATCTAGTATAGAATCACCTCCTTGTATTACATTACAATCTTTATTAACTCTTTATTCATATGCAAAACTCTTTTTTCAAAAGATTGGTCGCAACAGTAATCGCATCGATTACAGGTCTCGCTCTTATCGCTCAGCCGCTCGCAGCAGTTGCTTATACTGAGTCAGATGCTTGGTTTGATTTTAGTGCTAACTTTAATCAGGCGACTCAGACACCTGTATATAATAACGGAGCTCAGAATCCATACGGATACAACTACGGTTATGGCGCTGTTACAATTAGTAACCTTGCCGTAACAAGCTCTACGTTCAACCCTGCATTACAGTCTTCAGTGATGGTAACGTTCACGATCAACGGAACGGCATCATATCTTTCTGTTGTTGCACAGAACGTACAAACTGGAACTCAGACAACAATCGCTACTGAGAATCAGCCAACATCTGGATACCGATCATTCAGTTGGAATGGCACAGGACTTGCGGCAGGTGCATATATCGTCAAAGTTATCGTAACAGACCTCAACGGACAATCGACATCATACACAACAACTCAAGTAACAATCACGGCAACTACAGGAACAGGTACGGGTACAAATCCTGCAGTTCCAGTAAACAACACATACATTGTTAACAAGGCTGTAACAGTTCTTCCATCAGTATTCAGCGCTGGTCAGACAACAACAGTGACATACGATGTAAATACAACCGTTCTTGCTACAATTGAGGTTCGACCTTTTGCATCATCAGCAACATCGACTCCGATTAAGTCTTCATACAAGCAAGTAGTAGGTGCAGGTACATACACTTGGAGCTGGGATGGTACAAACGATAACGGTCAAGCAGTTGCATCAGGTGATTACATCGTTTCAGTAAACCTCTACAACTCATACGACGCAGTTTCAACACCAGTGAAGGTTACATTCAACAACAACGGATACGTAAATCCAGTCAATCCATGCGTAAACGGATATAACTACGGTTACAACTGTACACTTCCATGTACTAACTACGCTTTCGGACAGTGTCCAGTTTCAGGAACAGTCATCTTGAACGCTACAGTTACTCCAACAGCATACAACCCACTTTCAGGACAACTTCAGACGAGCTACTACATTCTTGGACAGGCATACGTCACAGTGAGTATCGTTGATGTCTATGGTGCAGTTCTCAAGACAATCAAATCAAGCACATCAGAGACAGCTACAAACGTAGCATATTGGAACGGCATTACGAATTACGGATCGTACGTCTCAAACGGAGAATACCGAGTTCGAATCGTTGCTACAGCAAACGGCCAGACAGATTCAAAGGAAGTGAAATTCACAGTTGGTTCTGGAATTAACTCAACATCTCTCTGTGCAGGATTCAAGGACGTAAAGGCTACATCAACATATTGTAACGCAGTCGTTGAGATGCAGAAGCAGGGTATCTTCACTGGATACAGTGACAATACATTCCGACCTTACGAGCCAATCAGCCGTGCACAAACAGTTAAGGTTGTTATGAACGCTCTCAAGTACAATGTTCCTTTGACAGGTTGGTACTTCGACAGCGCAGGATTCAAGGACGTCTTCTCAGGCGCTTGGTATACTCCTTACCTCGCAGCAGCTCGTCTCTATGGTGTCATCAATGGTTACGACGACAAGACGTTCCGACCAGAGAACACAATCACTCGTGCTGAACTTTCAAAGGTATTCCTCGAGGCTTCAAACATTGCTCAGCTTCCAGTTCCATGTTTCGAACAGCCATACAAGGACAATACAAAGACAAAGTGGTACTCAAAGTACGCATGTACAGCAAAGTATTACTCATTGGTCGACGCAACAACTGATGGTAAGTTCGCAGGTAACACAGAAATGACTCGTGGTGACGTTGCCCTCATGATCTACCGAGCACAACAGCAAGGTCTCATGAAGAATCTTCCCCCAAAACCACAGATCAACCTCTACGCTATTCAGCAGTACCAGTTCCCGTTCAAGGCATTCTAAAGAATTGAAATACATAAAAGCGGAAGGGTTAGACCCCTCAAGTCACGGCTTCGGAAGTTTACTTCCTGCAGATTGTGACTCTCGGTCTCTACCACCTTCCGCTTTTTTTGTATCCAAATAAGAAGAGGGAGGAGTATACTAAATCTACTCACTTCCTCATCTCTACATTATGAAATTCAAAAGCGTTATCGTTGGGCTCTTGGCGGGTGCTGGTCTTGGCATTTTATTTGCGCCAAAGAAAGGAAAAGAACTTCGTCAGGAAATCATCAAAGAGCGCGCAAAAGGTGGTACGGGACTTGAAGAACTTGGCGAAGCCATGAAAGACTCAGCTGCAGAAGCCGTAACTTACTCTCAGAGACTTTGGAAAAAAGCAGAGAAGTTATTCAATGAAAAGTTCAGCGAAGACGCTGAGCCAAAGAAATCCAAAAAGAAGGGAAAGTAAAATAGCTTTTAGTTTCCTCGAATCTCCTTCATCATATCAATTCGTTTCTGAATCAGCGCCTTCGTTCCGATATCTTTACGATAAAAGACAGGGCCTTGTATTTGTGATGCAGCAGACTCGGCGAGCTTTTCCGCCTCAGCGATCGTATCTCCGATGCCAACAAGTGCGACCGCACGTGATCCGCATAAAATTAAATCATCGCCCTTCTGGTCAACCGATCCGTAGTAGACGCGTACGCCAGCAGGCAACTCAGGTAAGACGAGTTTCTCGCCTTTCACTGCCTTACCCGGATAACCCTCGGGTACGACGTACTTGCACACTGTAGCCTTCTGTTCGAACATAATTGGAAGTTGGTCGAGTGAACGATCGATCATCGCCTCGCAAACTTCGATAAAATCCGTTTGCAAAAGCGGCAAGACATTCATCGCCTCAGGATCACCAAAACGCATATTGTACTCGATAAGCCGAACACCGTTTTTTACGGCAATAAATCCACCATACATAATGCCTTTATAAAACTCACCAGTTTCTTTTTGAAGTGCCTCTTGAACCATTTTGGTAATAATCCGTGCCTCGTCGACATCCTCCGTTTTCAAGAAAGGTAGTAGGTGATCAGCATCGCTGTACGTACCCATGCCACCAGTATTCGGGCCAGTATCGCCCTCGAAAGCGCGCTTATGGTCCTGGACAGCCGGCATCTCAAATGTATGAACACCGTCAGCAAAACTCATAAGCGAAAACTCCTGACCAACGAGTTTTTCCTCGAAGACAACTCGTCCAAATTTTGCGATACATTCTTTGGCAAACTCCATGCCCTCGTCGATGGTATCGAAGTGGTCTCCCTGTACCATAACGCCCTTTCCAGCCATCAGGCCGTCAGCCTTGATAACAAACTCCATGCCCTGATCTTTCAAGGATGTAGCGAATGCGTGCGCATCATGATCATTCTCAAAAACACCATATGCAGGATTTCCAGGAATCCCATATTTCGCTAATAAATTTCTCGTAAAAGACTTTGAGGCCTCAAGCTGAGCCACTTTCTTGAATGGGGCTACGCACTCAACACCAACCGCCAAAAGCTCATCTGCAATTCCAGCACCGATAGGGTCCTCAGGACCGATAACCGCGAAGTCAGGACGAACCTTCTTTGCATATTCTTTGACTGCTTCCATGTCCATAATATCTCCAACCTCATAACCCTCGGCCATATGGGCAATTCCAGGGTTCATCGTTTTTGCAAAAACATAGAGATGAACATCTTGAGGACTTCGCTTAATCGTTTCGGCAAGAACATGTTCACGGGCACCACTACCAATGAGCAAAACTTTTTTCATAGAATCGAGTGTGACAAATCAGGAATTAAATAAGCGTAAGCTGATCATCTTGGGCGTTATCTGCTGCCTCAGGGGATCCTGGACGTTCAGCCGTAGAGCGGATGGCATCCATCTCATCCAGGCGCTTGAGCGTAATATCCTTGGTTGGATACTTTCCATCCATACACGCAGAACAGAACTTCGTAATTTTTTTATTACCTTCATGAGCCGACCATATGAGGTCGTCGATTTCCTGGTAGAAGAGTTTGTCAGCACCAATTTCTTTAGCAATCTCAGTGATACTGAGCTTATTCGCAATGAAATCTTTCTTACTTGGCATATCAACACCGTAGACACATGGATTTCGAAGCGGTGGAGCTGATGAGGCAAAATAGACATTTTTCGCACCAGCATCTCGAACAATCTGGATAATTTTTTTACAAGTATTTCCTCGAACAATCGAGTCATCCACGAGAAGAATATTCTTTCCGCGAATCTCAAGTTCGATTGGCATGAGCTTATACTTGATGCTCTTTTTTCGAATAGCCTGACCAGGCATAATGAACGTTCGGCCAATGTATCGATTTTTGATAAGTCCCTCTCGGTACTTGACGCCAAGTACTTCCGCAACCGCAAGGGCTGAAGAGCGAGCCGTATCTGGAACCGGCATAACGACATCGATCGGAAGCTTTTCTTTTTTAAGAGTCTTGGCAATTTTCTTTGCGAGAACCTGACCCATTCGAAGTCTCGTCTTGTAAACGCTGATTTTGTCGATGACAGAGTCAGGTCGTGCGAGGTAGACGAATTCGAAGATACAAGGAGCCCAGTCAGTCTTCACGCTCTGATGACGGTGAATCTTGCGATCAGTATCGATATAGACAACTTCACCTGGCTGGACGTCACTGATGACATCAAAACTTCCACCAGATAGAGCGACTGTCTCAGAAGAAATAATATATTCTTTTCTGAGGGATTCATTTTGACGCTCACCGATAACGAGTGGTCGAATACCATTCGGATCACGGAAGGCGACGAGTCCATGGTCAGCAATCATCATGATACATGAGTAGCTACCTTTAAGACGTTTAAAAACCTTGTCCATAGCGCGGAAAAGGTCTTTTGGCTGGAGCTTGAGTTTGTTGAGTTTGAGAATCTCATTCGCAACGACATTGAGGAGAACCTCAGAATCAGAAGACGTGTTGAGATATCGAATATTGTCGGTAATAATTTCCTTCTTGAGCTGTTCGTAATTAGTAAGATTTCCATTGTGGATTAAAGCGATTCCAAAAGGTGAGTTAACAAAAAACGGCTGAGCTTCAGCCGCATCGTAACTTCCAGCCGTAGGATATCGGACATGTCCAATACCAACATTTCCCTTGAGACGGAACATATTCTTCGTATGGAAGACATCTCGAACGAGACCATTTCCCTTTTTGAGGTTGAAGTGGCCATCGAAGGTCATAATTCCAGCTGAGTCCTGTCCGCGGTGCTGAAGTGTGGTTAATCCATCATAGAGATCCTGAGCGACGTTGTCGTTTCCCATGATGCCAAGAATGCCACACATAGTTGAGGGGGGTTGAGGATTGAAAAGAAAAAGAAAAAGCCAGGGCAACTTCAGATTCAGAGGAGGCTTTTTGTAAGACTAGTATACCGAAAATTTGACCGTATGCAAGTGCCGAAAATGGCTTTCTTGTAATGATCTTACGCGGAAAGTTCGTGAAGATTTTGTGCCGCTTTCACGATATTTGCCATGAGACAGGCGACCGTCATCTGACCAACGCCACCTGGAACCGGGGTGATGGCATAGGCTTTCTTGGAAATAGCTTCAAAATCAGTATCTCCACAGAGTTTTCCTTCGGGATCACGGTTAATACCAATGTCGACAACCGTAACGCCATCTTTGACCATATCTGCCGTAATAAGATTTCGTTTTCCGACAGCCACGCAGAGAATATCGGCTCGTTTTGTATGGAAGGCGAGGTCTTGAGTTTTAATATGGCAGACCGTAATCGTCGCGCCTCGATTGAGCATCATAATGGCGAGAGGTTTTCCAACAACATTGCTCGCGCCGACCATAACCACTTCTTTACCTTCGACAGAAATTTTGTACGCCTCGAGGAGGTCAATAACACCCTGAGCAGTACATGGAGTAAGTCGCTCAAATTCAGCGCCAAGAGTCATTTTTCCGACGTTATAAGCCGTAAAACCATCAACGTCTTTTTTTGGATCGATCGCCTTCATGACGAGCGGAGTATTTACGTGAGCAGGCAAGGGGAGCTGGACGAGAATGCCATGGACGCCAGGGTCATTATTTAACTCGTGAACTTTTGCAATAATCTCCTCTGTTGTAACAGATGCCTCCATTTTTGCATGTGCCGACTCAATGCCGGTCTCCTTGCATCGCTTGAGCTTTTGACCGATATAGACGACAGATGCCGGATCTTCTCCAACCTGAACAACGACGAGTTTCGGCTGCACGCCAGAAGATTTCAAAACATCAACGTCGGATTTTGCCTTGGTAATGACGTCTGCGGCTACCTTTTTTCCGTCGAGAAGAATCATGGGAGAATTGGGAGAAAGATTTGGTATACTGGGTCTAAGTTCAAGTGGCTATCGCCAGTTGAGCGCTCAAAGCATAACAAACTTCCCTATGATTTGGAACATCTTTTCGTTCAAAACTTCTGATGGATTAGAGCTTTACGGAGGTCTCGTAAAAGGCCAAAAAAAGACAAAGACGGCAGTTGTCCATGTCCACGGGATGACCGACGAGTTTTATCACGGGAAAGTTGTTGAGACAGTTGCACAGGCAGCAAACGACACGGGGCACGACTTTTTTGCCTTCAATAATAGGGGAATGGGGGTGGTTTCTTTGATCAAGGGGCGATTTCTTGGGACATCGATGGAGCGATTTGAGGAGTGCAAAAAAGATATTAATGGAGCGCTCGCTGCGCTATATAAGCTCGGTTATCGGAAGTTTATTCTCTCGGGTCACTCAACGGGCTGTCAGAAAAGTACCTACTACATGAACACGGTAAAGAAATTTCCAATTGTCGGGCTCATGCTTCTTTCGCCGGCAGATGATCTCGGATTTCATAAGATGATGCTTGGAAAAAGTTTCGGTAAGTTGCTAAAAGAAGCCGAGAAGTTAACGAAGAAAAATAAAGGCGACACGATCTTGCCGAAAGAGTTCAAGACGGCAATGTTTTCCGCGCAGCGTTTTTATCACTTATTGAAGGAAAATTCGATCGAGGGAGGAATATTTAATTATGCAAAACCACTCACCTCAGTTGGAAAAATCACGCAACCGATACTCGCTGTTTTTGGCGAAGAGGAGCAGTTTGCGGCGATTCATCCGGAAGAAATGCTGGCGAAATTAAAGAAAGTATTTGCGAATAAGAAATCAAAAACCGCACTCATCGAAAAGGCCGATCACAGTTTTCACGGAGAAGAAAAGTCTCTCTACCGAGCGCTCAAAAAGTTTTTGACGACTTTGTAGATTTTTTCAGCAGAAGCTTCTTTGACCGGCTCCATTTGGACGCGCGCCCAGCCGCACTCGTCGCCAAGTCTTGAGAAAACTTCACGGGCGCGCTCAACAAGCGCATCATCTGACTCATGAATGTGGCCTTCTTCTTTTGCCTTCATCGTCCGAACACCCTCAAGCAAAACCGCAAAATCTTCCTTCAATAAATATCGATTCAAATCTTCGAGCCAGTCCTGGTCGGCACCTTTGGTCGTACCCCAACCAATACCTGTTCCAGTGTAATCTTCAGCAATCACAATTTTGCCTTCTTCAAGCCATTTTTTGAGCGTTGGCTCAAACTGATGTCGATTTAATGTAAACCACATCTGAAGTTCATGTTCAGAAATTCTCTGAACACCCGCCTCGCTCTGTCGAAGTACACGATTCAAAAAACCACCCGTCGGCTCCGTATCATAAATCGGATATTTTACATACACCGCATCGATACCCTCTGCCTGCAAGCGCTTTACAAGAAGCTGAGACTGAGTCGTCTTGCCGATGTTGTTGATGCCGTAAAATGTAATGAGTGCTCCTTGCATGGAATAAAAATTCTAAGAGATAGGAAATTATTGTTGAACTTCATGAGTATATCCTCCAGTGCTTCCAAATCCACCACGGCTTTCTCGCTGCATCTCTTCGATCTCTGAAAATTCAAACTTATCTATTCGTACAAATACACCCTGCGCAATCTTCTCGCCACGAGCAACGATTACTGGTTCATCGCGGAAATTGTACACCTGAACTTTGATCTCATCATTCGGGCCACAGTAGTCATGATCAATGATGCCGATACCATGAGGGGTTAAGAGACCCTTCTTCTTTGGCGCGCTGCTGCGCGCCGCCACAACCAGCATATATCCAACGGGCACCTCAATCACTACATTCCCCGGAATGAGCCCCAGTGACTTCGCACTAATAACGGTCTCTTCCCGCGCCACAAAATCAAATCCAACCGCTCCAGTCGACTCATACATCGGCAGTGGCAACTCTTTATCGATACGTTTGATGGAAACTTTCATGTGCCCACACTATCAATCAGCCTCGAAAATTGCAACCAAAGTCGAAAAAACCTATACTGACTCTACATTACCAAATACCCATGAACAAAGACCAAATCAACGCCGTAAGAAAAGATCTTCCTATCGACTTCGCGCCAGGTGGACAAGCCGTTATTGAGGGTGTCCTCATGCGCAGTCCAAATTATGTCGCTGTCGCCGTCCGCAATCACAAAGGCGAGATCGTCTTCGACAAAAGACCCTTCAAATCACTCGCATCCCGTATGAAATTTTTTGCCTTCCCGCTCGTTCGCGGAATGGTCGGAATTTGTGAAATGATGCTGATCGGGTTCAAGGCTCTCGACTTCGCATCCGCAATTTTTGCCGATGACGGAACCGAAACGCAAACTGAAAAAACATTTGAAAAAGAAGAAGAGAAGACTATTCTCGACTCACTTTTTTTCGCAGCATCTCTCGTGGTTGCATTCGGAATTAGTATTTTTCTTTTCAAATTTATTCCACTTCTCATTACTACACAGCTCGAAAAAATCTCACCACTCGTTCACAGCAACTATTTCGTCTTCAACCTCATTGATGGCGTCATTAAGCTCTCAATCTTCATTGGCTATTTATCACTCATGCTTCTTTCAAAAGAAATGAAGCGTGTTTTTGAGTATCACGGCGGAGAACATAAGGCAGTTTGGACCTACGAAAAAGGTCTCGACCTCACCGTAGAAAATGCTCGCAAGCAAACTCGTTTCCACCCACGATGCGGCACAAGTTTTATTCTCATCGTCTTTGTCATCTCAATCTTCACCTACATGTTCCTTCCGAAACAACCAACGTTCTGGATGAACTTCGCCCTTCGTCTCGCATGGCTCCCACTCATTGGTGGTGTTGCCTATGAAGTTCTCAAGTGGAGCGCCAAGCATACCGAAAACGCAATCGTCAAAATCTTCGTTGCCCCAGGCCTCATGCTCCAAAAAATCACCACCCAAGAGCCCGACGATGCCCAACTCGAAGTCGCCCTCCGCGCCCTCGAATGCACGCTCGAACTCGAACACTATGGGATGCCGGTTACAGCAAAACTGGTGCCGAAACCGTAACGGTGGTAGCGGATCGATAAAGCCGCTTGTCAGAAAAATTTTAGAATAATGTAATTAGGAAAAGCCACAAACACGTGGAATAATTTTCTATTATGAAGATAAAAGTCGTTGCCGAAAACATCGTACTATCAGTAGTATCGGATGCTGAGCAGCTCAGTAATGCCGAGCTCATTGAGCGTTGCACGCAGCTCGGAAGTCTATCGGTAAAAACTCGACGTATGTTTATGGGGTTACTGCCTCTCGTCGCACGCCGCCAGGCATATAATCCCAAAAAGTTTTCGTCTATCTATCACTTCGCCTCAATAGTAGGTGGAGTGGGATACGACCTGGTAAACGAAATTTTGCGGTTGGATAAACAGCTAGAGGAGTTCCCTTTATTTCGTCGTGCACTCTATTCGGGCGAAATAGGCTGGTCAAAAATTCGCGCAGTAGTCTCATTAGTAACACATAAAAATCAAGAAAGTTGGCTCGAGCTATTGCGCGCACTCTCAAAACCAGCGCTCGAAGTGTATCTCCGCGATTTTCGAAAACAGGAGGCCGAAGAGCATAATTTATTTTCAAATATTATTGAGACGACTTGCACTTCAAAAGAAAACATTTTAGAATCACCTTCACCTCAAAAAAGCACCATTTTTGAAGCTGAAAGTTTCCCCGGGGAAACTTTTCAATCAGGAAATAACAATGAAAGATCACAAGATGATCGAGTAATTCAAGAAAATCAGATATCTCAAAAAGAAAAAGAATTATCCTCAAAACGCGAAACATTCACAACTTCAATGAATGGGTGGCTAATAGCTCAGTTGAAGCTATTTCGGAGGAAGCTCGAAAAACAGAAGAAAAGATTGATTACTTGGGAAGATGTCTTGACGGAGCTACTCAAGCGGGAAAATGGAGGATAGCAAAAAAGAGGAAAGCCTCTTAGCCCTCCTCTTTTATTTTTGATTCAAATCAGTCGACGGTTTCAACCAGCTTACCTCAACCATCCGAAAACCAACCGGAAAATCGTCTTACTTCAACGCCTCCATTACACTTGGGATTGAAACATTCATTCCAGGTCCCATAGTAGTTGCGAGAGAGATCTTCTGAAGGTAAGTACCCTTAGCTGTTGCAGGCTTAGCATCCATGATAGCCTTCATCAAGCTCAAGAAGTTCTCCTCAAGCTGCTTCTCTGAGAATGAAACCTTTCCGAACATGTTGTGAACAACAGAGAATTTGTCGACACGGAACTCAACCTGACCCTTCTTGATCTGCTCGATGGTCTTCGCGATATCTTGAGTAACCGTACCAGCTTTTGGGTTAGGCATAAGACCTTTCTGACCGAGGATCTTTGCGACCTTACCGAGAGATTTCATCATATCTGGAGTAGCGACGGCGACGTCGAAGTCCAAGAATCCTTTCAAAATTTCTTCGATAAGTTCTTCGCTACCAGCCTTGATAGCACCAGCTGCCTTTGCTTCCTTTGCACGATCTTCCGTGACGAAAGCGATAACTCGAACGGTCTTACCTGTTCCGTGTGGAAGGGCAACCGTTGAACGAACGTTCTGCTCTGACTTCTTTGGATCGACACCAAGCTTGATGCTGATCTCAGTAGAAGCGTCGAACTTCACTGGTGATGTCTTCTTCAAAAGCGTGATGGCTTCTGTAACATCGTATATGTCCTTCGTAACCATTTCTTTGGCTGCGAGGAACTTCTTTCCGTGTAATTTCTTCATATGAAGATGGGGTTATGTGGTGCAAACGGTCTCACAGAATAGTGGAACCTCCCACGAATAATAAATGTATTAAGCAGCGCTTTGTTTATGATCGCGCTGGATGACTTTCCAATGATAGAGCCAGACAGGCGCACCGAGAAGAATCATAGCAAGTGCCTCTGCAATATCACGTCGTTGATCGTTCTTTCGTTGTTTTTCTTGTCGCATCTCCTCATCTTTTATGCAATCTTTGAACTCTTGGCCATTTTTATCAATCTTCACCGGAGTAGGGGTGACAGCAGGAGCAACGGCTACAGGGGAAGATTTAACACCATCAGCGGCATATCCCTGCAAACGACTTACGCACATATCCTCAGGGGCTCCCATGTAATACTGACTATCAACATTGAGTAATGCCTTAAGACCAGTATTAACAAGTCCAACGCCACCAATCAAAAAAATCACCAAACCAATAAGAGATACCAAATAAAGGTAAACCAATCGGATGATGTTTTTCTTAGGCTGTGTTGCTGTGTCCATGTTTGTAATCTAGGTTAGAAATTATTCAACCTCGACACCCATATTTCGGGCTGTACCAGCGATAACTCGCATAGCTGCATCAATGTCGTTGCAGTTAAGATCCGGCATCTTTGTTGTAGCAATTTCTCGGAGCTGAGCCTGTGTAAGTTTTCCAACCTTATTCTTGTTTGGAACGCTAGAACCCTTAGCGATTCCAAGAGCCTTCGTAATCAAGTTTGATGCTGGAGGAGTCTTTGTGATGAATGTGAATGTTCGATCTTCGTAGACAGTAACAACCGCAGGAATGACCATGTCACCCATAGACTTTGTCTTTGCGTTGAACTGAGTACAGAACTCCTGAAGATTGAGACCGTGAGGACCGAGAGCAGTACCAACTGGAGGTGCTGGATTAGCCTTACCTGCTGGGATCTGAAGTTTTACTTGCGTCTTTACTTTTTTGGCTGCCATAGAGTGTTTATAAAAAATGAGCAGGTTATTTTTACCTGAATTATTGCTTCTTTGCAAGTAATTGAATGAGTTTCTTGAAAAAGTCGTGACTAGCTTTAGGATAAGAGAAGGTGAAGACTCGATTTTCCTCTTGGACAACCAGAAAGGCGGTGCCAAGACGCTTCGAATCATTCAAATAAAAGGAATGGGCACCAAAAGTATTAACTTCGTTGAGCTTGATATCAGGAGCAAAAGCCGAACCTTTCTGCTTTAAAACATCATAAAATGTTCCAGCCTTGGCATTGTCCGCCAAGAGAAACTCGGTCAAAACGCCGTAGACATTCTTCCCATCGGTCAAATTGAACCGAACTTTTGAAAGATTGACGATATCGGTAACATCAATAACCTGGAAAAGGAGTCCATCAGCACTCACGCGTTCGAAATGCATGCCAGTAAAGCCCATTCCCTGAAGCTGATCCGTAGTAATTCCCTCAAGTTTATATCCAGTTTGAGAAACGAACTGAGCGACTTCGCCCGTAGCTGAAATCTCAGGAGGAACGACCGGAGCAATAAAGCTGCCGGAAAGATTTGACGAATTTGAAGCTGGAACTTGAGCCTGAGTTTGTGTTTCTGGAGGAGAAGCGATGGATCCTTCAGCCTGGCTCTCTTTGGTAACGGGAAGTACGGTAGTCCATCCATCACGAAGATGGTCGTTCGTAAGAAGCTCAGCAACGAGCACGACGACAAGAATCGAGAAAAATAGAGTGAAGATGGTAGTCTTTTGCATAGCCGGTGAGGTAATCAGCTTTAAGCTTACTACTTTTTACGTACCTGAGTAAAGTCGAGTTCAACCGGTGTTTCACGACCGAAGATGCTGATAAGAACCTTAACCTTACCCTTTTCTTCATCAACCTTCGTAATGATACCGTCGTAGTTAACGAATGGTCCCTCGAGAATGACAACGTGGTCACTGACAGAGAAGTCGATCTTGAACTTAGGTTCAGCTTCACCCATACGTCGTTTGATGACCTTGAACTCTTCTTCTGAGACAGGAATTGGCATCGTTCCACCAGCTCCTACGAATCCAGTAACATTTGGAGTATTTCGGACAACGTACCAAGACTCATCCGTAACGATCATTTCAACAATGACATAACCAGGGAAAATACGCTTTTTGACAGTCTTTGGTTCACCTTTCTTGATAATAATCTGTGACTCTTCCGGAACGACAACATCAAAGATGAAATCCTGCATACCGAAGGTCTCAATACGCTGAAGGAGAGCCTCGCGAACAGCATGTTCATAGCCAGAATAAGTATGAATAGCGTACCAATGACGACCGGTGTGTTGTGCTTGCTTTGCCATAGGGATGTTTGAGAGAAAAAATGAGTGGTTACAAAGGGAAAATCAGGAGACTATCTCATAAGGAGAATCTTGGCGTATCCAAGGTGGAAGGCAAAATCAAGAATACCAATGAAGACAGCTGCAACGAGCACAAAGCTGAGAACGATAGCAGAAAGGCGGATAGCCTGGTTTCTTGTAGGCCAAGTAACTCGGCGGAACTCATCAAGACTTTCACGGAGATAGGAGACAATAACATTCTGTTTCATACGGGAGATAGTTAAATGCGTAGAATAGGGTCATACCTCAAAAAAGCCTCTCGGCTCGACGCTTATACTACCAGCTTCGGATATTTTTGCAAGAAAAAGTGAGATTTGGAAGGGGGTAGCTTTACAATAGCTTAAAAATATGATAATATATAAAGAATTTTCAAAAACCAAATGGCTACGACAAAAACACAAAAAAGAACAGAATGGTTACGTCAGATACTCGCTATATGTATTTTAGCGATGGCAATATTGATGTCACTTTCTGCAATGACCGTTTTTGCGCAGAACGCGTTACCATTAGGAGATGTCAAAACATTTGGTGAAGACCTGACGAGTGACCCAGGTGGATCAACTATCGTCGAGTCACTTGCAAATTTAGTTGGCGGAGTGCATGCAGGAGACGAAGGTCTCATCGGAAGACTTCGCGCTATTCTTGCAGCATGTGCGATTGCGATGACCGTTTACTCTGGTCTCAAAATGCTTATGGCACAGGGTGAAGAGGCTCAGATTACAAAAGGAAAACAAGGAATTTACATGGGCCTTATTGGACTTGCGCTCGTGAGTCTCGCGGGAGAATTTACGAAGATTTTGAGCGTGAATCAAGAGGCCGCAAAGGCGGTCTTTAACGGTGATAATGTCCTTTGTCAGTGGGAGAATACACTGCTTGGTGGAGCCGTAAAATCAGGGATGTCTAATGTTTCAAGCGGAAAAGAGTTACTCTGTCGCGTGAACTTATTTAATACGACCGTGAAGATGATTATCACCTTCATGAAGTATTTGATTTCAGCAATTGCGGTTTACGAAATCGTGACGAATGGATATCGAATTATTACGCTTGGTGGTGAGTCGAGTGATATCGAACGCGACAAGAAAAATCTTATTTTTGGAGCTGTTGGTTTATCGATTATCATCTTCTCAGAAGGCTTGATTTCGAAGGTGTTCTATCAGATTAATTTCAAGACAGCGTCGCCGCTCACGGGTGTACAGCCGAAGGTTGATATCAGTGAAGCGGTGCGGCAACTCGTTGGATTTACAAATATTGCGGTAAGCGTATTAGGACCAATTGCAATTTTGATTTTGATTGGTGCATCGATTATGTATATGACGAGCGGCGGCGAAGAAGAAAAACAGACCACCGCACGCAGAGCTATAGTCGCCGCCGCCATCGGTGTTCTCATTATCTACGGGGCATTCGGCATCGTCTCAACCGTTATATCCGGCCAGTTCAACGCATAAGCTCAAAACACACAAAACAAACATTATGAATCGAAAAAACTTCATCGTATCGCTCATCCTCCTGACAATTGTCATTCTTGGAACGCTCAATCTTTCCGAGATTGCCTCAGCGCAATTCAAGAATTTGGATCAAATTGGTCAGCAAGCTGGCCTTCCGGAATTCATGTCACGCGGAACAGCGCTCACGGGCGATCAGGGAATTAATAAACTTGAGGCAACGATTCTTACAATCGTCGACTTACTCAAATATCTCATCTACGGTCTTGCAGTATTTTTCGCATTCTTCCAGGGATTCAAACTTGTTATCGCCGGTAAAGATATCGACTCATACCTCGAGCCAGCAAAAAATAATGCGAAGTATAGTCTCATGGCGATTCTCGTTGTATTCCTTGCGGATACACTTATTCGAAAAGTATTCTTTCCGAATGCAGGAGAAATTTTTGATAACCAAGGAGCTCTCGTCGCAAAATATGGAGTAGAAGGTATTGCGCAAATTCGTGGACTCTACAACACGATGGAGTTCGTCGCAGGCGCACTTGCCGTCCTTGTAATTGTCATAAGCGGTATTGGATACGCACTCAGTGCTGGAAACGAAGAGACGATGAAAAAAAATCAAAGTAGAATTCTTTGGGCATGCGCAGGTCTTCTCTTGATCGGTATTGCAGAGTTCGTCGTCAAAGATGTTCTCTTCCCGGATCTCGGTACCGTTGCTCCAAACATCGGCAAGGGACTCTTGCTTGTGAAGAAGTTTACAAACTTCATGGCAGGATTTGTAACGACCATTTCTTTTGGTCTTATGCTCTACGCAGGTTTCCTGTACGTGTCTGGTGCAACCAACGAAGAAAATATTGCAAAAGCAAAGAAAGCAATCATGGCTGGAGTTGTCGGAATCCTTCTTTCGCTCGCAGCATTCGGTCTCGTAAGTACACTTATCAAGACAGACAGCGGAGCGCCTATCGTCACTCCGGTCGGACAAGTTCCGGCAACGCTCGACGGCGTAGCTTTACCAACAAAATAATATTAACAATCAGTCAAACTAAGGCATCTATCCGATTAAAGCCAAAAATGGTATAATAAGGAGAAGCGTCAAATACAAAAACCACACAAAAACAAAACCATGGTTCCAAAAACTTTCAAAAAAATTCTCGTTCTCGTAACGCTTGCTGCAAGTTTATTTGCAACATTGTCGGTTGCGACAGTTCCGGTTTCATCAGCGAAAAGTATCGGAGATGATCTCGCCGGGTTTGTTGACGGTTTGTTTAGTGGCGACACCGGCACGGGAGTGGTTACATTTACCGACCCGCAATTTAAAGGAGGCCTAAAGCCACCAACACCAGAAGGTTATGACTCATCGCTTACGCAGATTAAATCTGGTCGTGAATTTGTCGTAAAGGTAGTGAACTACGCCCTCGGTTTCCTCGGGCTCTTCGCCACACTCATGGTGATCTACGGAGGCTTTCTCTATGTCAGTTCCGCAGGTGAATCCGAAGGCCCAGAAAAAGGAAAGAAAACAATTATGTATGCCGTGATTGGTATTATTATCATCTTCGGATCATACGCAATTGTGAATACCGTTTTGAAGGCCCCAGGTGGAAATCAGGCCGCGCAGCCAGATGGAAGCGCAGCTCCTCAATTTGCAGGTGGTCCACAGTACGGACGAAATATTCAGGCAACTCGAGTTTACAATCTCGCAACATACACGATCAGCGCATACCAGGGTTATTCTGCAGCAAATCTCGCGCTCGAAGGAATATCTCAGAATCAAGGTAAATTCTGGGACGGAAATGCATTCACTTCAGAAAGCGACGCGACAAACGCACTCAATCAAATCGTAAATGGGTATGCATCAAACATTGAGACACTTCGGCAGGTTGTTACAAAAAGCGCAAGCTTTACCGGACTTGCCGACATGGTTGACTACCAGCAACTCTATGTAAAAAACTGGATCGAAGCCCGAAAACAGGAAATTTCAAAAGTTCAAAGTTATCCTGTGAATACGGGAAGTTTGTCGAGCAATAGTGGATATTCCGCTGATGCAGATATTATTATCTCGGCAAATGGTAATGAGGTGAATACGAATGATGGCTCACAGGGCGTCTGGAGTAGTAGCACAAAGCACGTTGTTCACAACTGTTCCGTTGACTCACCATTATCACAACCAAGTAATGCGCAGTGTATCCAGGGTCGATTCGGAGAGTATCAGACATATTTTACTGATCAATACAGTGCTTTCGCTGCCAAGCTTCAGAATGGAACATATGAAGTGTCTGGTTTGAAGATCGACATCGGAAATACTCAGATGAAGGCTCAAGCAGAAAAGGACTTCGAATCTCAGATGGATTTTGCTCAGAATGAGCTTATATCTATTGAAAATTCTTCAAAGTCATGGCCAACAGATGCGGTAACGTATTTTGGTCAATTAAAGGGAACTACCGCGATAAGCGCAGGTATTTCTTCTGGCCAGAGCGTATTCGCAAAATTAAAAGCCGAAAAGAAAAATCCAATCAAGAGTAAGGAGAATTTGAAGACGGCCGTTCTCGCCCTTGGTCAGCTCTACGAAACACTCAAAGATCTTCAGGGTGTCGACGTGAAGCTCACGGCAAGTGCAAAAGAAGGTAATGCACCGCTTATTGTTACATTCTCAACGGTTGGTTCGTCAGATCCATCAAACAAAACTATTCAAGATGGTCAGATCTCATGGGATCTCGATGGAAATGGATTCGACGTTCCGGATACAAACTGTTCGGGAAAGACGGCTGCAACAGCAAGTTGTGTCTACAAGAAACCGGGAACATATAAGGTCGGAGTAAAGATCAAGAGTCAGTCCGACAACATGGTTGAAGGAATTCGATATATGGACGTAAAAGTGAACCCACCTCGTGCTCGATTTGCGATTAAGCTTGTTACGACACAGAACAACACAAAACAGGAAATTCCTATTACGGATTACGATAAAGATGGACTTCTCAAGATTGATCGTGACCGAGTTCAGCTCGCATATAGCGATGTATCAAAGGGATTGAAATTCAATGCCACGGGAACAGTCTCGGGTGAGATTATCGACAAGTCAGACAAGAATGTTGATGTAAGTAAAAAAACACAGGAAACAATTCAGCGTATGAAATGGGTTTTCGGTGATGGCACATCAGTTGACGACTCACCAGCAGAAAATCCAAGCATCATGCAGGTTGATCACACCTATTCACAACGAGGAACCTACCAAGTTGTTCTCGAAGTTACAGGAAAAGATGGCGTTGTAGATCGAAAACTCTTCAACGTAACCGTAGCCGACATTTCAGCTATTATCTATGTCGTTCCTGGATACACCAACAAAGTAAACACACCTATTACCTTTAATAGCGCCGTCACAAGTGATGGAAGCAAGGTAGCAGGTTACGAATGGACAAGCACTCCGGACAACACGCTATTCTTGAGTAAGAATCCAAATTTTTCTGCAGCGCCAGATCAGCCAGGTCATTACACGGTCATGCTCAAGGTCAAAAATGAAAGTAACAGTGAAGCCTCAGACAAGGTTGATATCGATATTGAATCGAACCCACCAGTCGCAAAATTCTCAGCAAAGGTACCGAAAACATCGAAGCCTGCCGAGGTAGTTCTCGACGGATCTGAGAGCTACGATCCGGACGGTCCAAATCCAAACATCATGTACACATGGAGTATTGGAGGAGAGATCGGGAAAGACTTTACCTACACACAGGGAATGGAAAACGACAAGGTTGTAAAAGTTCTCTTCTTAACGACTGGCGATCACAAAGTTCAGTTAAAAGTTGAGGATTCAAAAGAGAAAGGAAAGACAAGTAAGGCTGATCAAACCATCAAAGTTGCATCACTTCTTGATGCTGACTGGGTAGCAGGAACTCAGACAAGTGCCGTTCTTGATACAAACGGTCAGGCGGCAGTAACATTCGGTGTCACGAGTGGTCATGGTACATCGTACTCATTTGATTATGGTGATGGCGAAGTAGAGGATGGAATTTTCCAAGGAGGCAAAACAGTTCAGGGAAAACATGTATACAAAAAATCAGGCATCTTTAGTCTCATGGTTACCGTTCAGGACGATCAAGGTGCGACCGTAAAATTAAACAAAAAAATAGCGATCGGCAGTGGTAGCAACCCGGTTGCGGCCAATGCCATTCTCCTCAATGGTGAAGAGATTGACACGGCACAGCAGGTTATTGCGAGCCGAAAAGATGTATTTACATTTGATGCAACGAGCGCAAAAAACACTGACGGTACGGTAAAAAATCTCGAATACACATGGGACTTTGGTGATGGAAAAAAGAGCACAAAGTCAGTCGTAAATTATAGCTACAAAGACTTAAGTCCAAAAGATCCAGGTTACTATACCGTAACGCTCACGATCTCTGACAAGACAAATCCTACCAAGAAATCACAATCATCATTCCAGGTAAATATCGTTCCACAGAAGCCAGCACTCAAGACGATCACGGTAATCCCGATGGCCGCCGAGATGAAAACTCCACTCAAGGTTCAGCTCAAGGCAGTTGATGCCAGGGCTCCAGAAGGTCAGATCACGACATACCGATGGTGGTATTACGATTCAAAGGACAATACAAACGAAATGGGTGCTCAGCTCACAACCGTTCCCGAGACAACAATTACGCTCGGAACAAAGGGCGATGAAGGGCAGGAAGTGACGTATGTTTTCCAGGTCGAACTTCGTGATAATGAGAATCAAACAGTGACAGCGGGCGAGTTGCTTGGTGAGGAAAACTTGCCAACGCTCAAGGTTGTAAACGGTCCAAATAAACCACCAAAAGCCTCATTCACGGTAAGTAAAACGTCAGTACAGGCTGGAGAGACAATTACGTTCACTTCTGCATCAACAGATAGTGATGGAAAAATCGCATCATACGTATGGGATCTCGACGGTGATGGCTTTCAAAACGATCAGTCAACCACGAAAAGCTCAGTATCAAAAACATATACAACCGCATCTCCTGACGGCATCAAGGTTCGCCTCAAGGTGATCGACGATAGTTATGCAGAAGCAACGTCTGACTCACTCACAGTGTATGTGACATCTCAGTATGCTGCCCCAAAAGCCGCATTTTACTATCAGCAAAAACCAGGAACATTACAGGTCGCATTTCAAAATGCATCAACGGTTGATAAGAGTCTAACACTTGCATCAACGAACTGGGATTTTGATACGCTTTCTTTGTATCCAACTGCAGACACAAATAACGATGGAATCAAGAGTAACGACGTGGACTCTCAGCAAAAAGACGCTTTGGCAAATTACCAGGCAGCAGGAACGTATTATGTGAAACTTACGGTTCAGGATTCAGGAGGCGGTATAGCAACCGTAACAACTCCTATTACCGTAAAGCCTATTGGGGCAACATCAAATGGAGGCGCTCCATCATTTTCACTTCCTTCTGGTCAGCAGGCACAGGGCTCTCAGCTCGTTCCCCTCAACGCAAAAATGAATACCATTCCAGCTGCAGATCCAGTTGATGGAAAAATTCACCTCACGGGAACAGGCGGAAATGTAACCATAGATTTCTCTCCATCAGAGGGTCCAATCACAAAATACGTCATCGATAAAAATATCTATTTCGACAGCAACAACGATGGAATAAAAGATAATGATGAAAATTATATGGTAGGGAATGCTGGCCAGTGGACAACAGATTTCCAGAAAGCATGGGGAAAAGACGCAATCAAATTAACCGTTTATAACGCGGCAGGTCAGTCGAGTTCAGCGATTCGAGAAATTATCTTCGACGCTCCACTCGCATCTGGTGCAAATAATATTTTCGTCATTCCGGGCGCATACGAATTGTATGGTAGCCTTGCGAGCATGTTCGGATTTGGTATACTCACGTACAGAAACAAGAAACGAAAGACTCAAGCCTAACCCCCTCACTTTATGGCAGACGTAAATCCACAAGATAATCAGGAAGTTCAGGCAACAACAGAACAGGTTGTAGCTCCTGGGCAAACACAGGCGTCAACACAGGTCACAACCACTACATCAGCTCAGCCAGAATCAAAAATGGCAAAGTTGAAGAAGATGACGATGCTTATTGTCGGTGGAGTTGTTGCAGTTTGGGCACTTCTCGTTGGGATTGGATTCTCAATGGTTGGAGTTGGTGGACAGGGAAGCAGTCTCGCCAGTTTAATGAGCATGCCACCTCGAGATGCTATCGGAAAATTCTCTCTTTTTGTATATGCCCTTTTTGGATTCGTCGCCTTCTTGGTGTTGATCTACTTCTTGGTCGCACTAATTCAGATGGTCCGAACGCCGAAAGAAGATATTACTCGCAAATCAAAAAGTATTAAAACTTGGGTGTCAGGCATCGCACTTATTTTTGTGCTCGGTGGATGGCTCGCAAGTTTTATGTTTTTAGCAGGACGAGCCGAAACATTTTCAAACGTAGGCGCAGCTCCATCTATCGTGACTGAGCCAAAAAGTACTCTCGGACTTTCAGCGCCAGTGATTATCACATTTGATGCAACAGGATTCGCCTCAAAAATTAACGTTCAGCAGTACACGATCGTCTCATATCTTTGGGACTTCGGGGATAATACTACTGGCACAGGTCCAGTTGTATCTCATGAGTACACCGACAAGGGAAGAAACGCTGGTGTCTTTGAGGCAACGCTCGCTGTAACGCTTCAGGATAGGGCAGAAAAGCAGATTATTATGAAGGGAACGAGTGAGCTCAAGACAACGGTCTCAATTAAAAATATCAAACCAACGGTTATTTTTTCAGCATCACCAGAAAAGGGTGCCGCTCCTCTTACCGTGAACTTTGACGCTTCTGATTCAACTGATCCGGACGGACAGATCACGGGATATGCTTGGGATCTCGAAGGAAAAGGGGAATTTACAAAAGGCTTAAAAACAGCAGCACACACATATACGACAAGCGGTAAGTATGAAGTAGCACTTCAGCTCACCGATAACAGCGAAGATACAAACGTCGTAAAACGAATTATCGATGTATCAGACTCATTTGCTGTAAAAGGAGTTATCGACTTGCAAACAGAAGACTCTGGAAAGTTAACGATTGGAAAGTCATACCTCTTCGACGCAAAGCGATCAGGTAGTCCAAATGGAAAAATTACGAAGTACATGTGGAACTTCGGAGACAATACTCCGGTTCAAAGTGGACGAAGCGTAAGTCACTCATATGCAAAAGCTGGTCAGTATGAGGCATCACTTGTTGTAACGGACGAAGCCGGCGCCTCAGCAACCTCGACCAAAAAGGTCTCGGTCGTCGAACCTTCCAAGACTCCAACATCATTAATTTCATCAACTCCGGCAGCAGTAGGCGGAAAGATTACCGGCGCCGCTCCACTCACCGTCGATTTCGACGGTACAAAGAGCCTCGACCCAGACAATAATATCGTGGAATACGCATGGGACTTTAACGGAGACAACGCTCCAGACAAATTTGGTCCACAGGCATCATATACTTTCGAACAAAAGGGAACATATACCGTCGCACTCAAAATTACAGATGCTGACAACAATGAAAGAACCGCACAGGTAACCGTAGAAGCAACTCCTCCTGGTATTCAGGCGAAGATTAACGCAACTCCAGTTTCCGGTGTTGTTCCTCTCACGGTAAAGTTCGATGCATCAGCATCAACCTATCTCGACGGACAAATCATTAGTTACGAATGGGACTTCGGCGATGGATCACCAAAGCGTCAGGATGCCGCTAAAATCAGTTATAAGTACAATAAGGTTGGTATCTACACTGCAAAAGTAACAGCCATTGGAAGTGACGGAAAGAAGGCGGTAAATTCTCTCACCGTAACCGTTCAGAACATTCCGGTGAAGGCCTGTTTCACAACAAATAAAACAGAGGCAAACGCTCCTGCGGAAATCGTCTTCAATGCAAACTGTTCTACTGGTACGATTGCGAAGTACAACTGGGATATCGACGGTAACGGACTCTTCAACGATGGAAGTGGACCACAGGTCAGCAACACCTTCAAAGATCCAGGAACCTACAATATCTCTCTCGAAGTGACCGATACCCAGGGCGTCGTTGACAGCTTTACGGACGCGATCATTATCAAGTAAATATCATCCAAAACCCTAACCCCCACACTCCATGTTGAGCCAAGGACAGAAATTTTTCGTAAAAATCTTCAGTATGATTGCTCTTTTAGCTTTGATTTTCGGGATGCTCGCCCCAATCTTCATACAATAGGCTCTCAGCCAAGAACGAAACAAATGCAGGATAGGTCAATAATTTAGAATACCAGAAAGCTGAAATCTGTGGTATAATACTTTGATAGTCCAAAAACCAATATAAAAAACTGATATATGGCAGACGAACAAAATATCCAGACAGTGCAGCTTGTTGAAGATGTGAAACCATCAACAACACCAGCGCAAAACAAATCAGTTCCACTCATGAATCTCGAAAGCGACAACGCCGAAGAGGAGCTCTCATGGTTTGGAAAATTTGTGAACTTTTTCAAATCAACCGTTGGAAAAATTCTCATCTTCACCGTGCTCTTCCTCGGAATTTCTGGATACATCGTTTATTCATCAAATACAGTTCTCTTCAAGGGAAGTGCAGGTGTAAATCCGACAGATCTCATAAGTCCAACTGCAGATCAGCAAATAACGAGAACTCAGATTTCAGATATAGTTCAGCCAATTAACAATAAGGCAAATCCATTCATCGGCAATAACGCCATTCCGGCACCAGGGGCAGGTTCAACAATCGATACAAGTTTTGCAAATCCACTTCTTACGCCTAGTGTAAATACATTAAGTCAGTCTCAGCTTGACGCAATCAAGAACGCCTCAAATCTGAATACAATAGGTAATCAGATTCCAGGCGCTACACCAGAAGTGACCGGCACAGTGACTCCAGATATGCCAACCGCGCTTACGGCCGTATGTTCATCTGACAATACGAAAACCACTCTTAGATGGATGCCAGTAAAAAACGTCTCTCCAGTAACATACGAGCTTTATGTATACGATCTAAGTAATAAGGGAAAGATAGACGCTCTTCCATTTTCACCAAAGCCGAATCTTACAGCCACCGTCTATGACTTCCAGCCAAAGCCTGGTCAGGAGTACATGTGGTGGGTTATCGCCACATCAGGCGGATTGAGAAGTGCGCAGGCCGATGGAAAAAATTTCACCTGCGGTACAAAGCCTCTTCTTATTAATCCAAACCAAGTTATCGATCCGAACCAGAGCTTTATTCAGCCAATTGATAAAAACATATTCGCGAATATCTTCAATGTAGGTACAACTGGTCTCTGCGGTGACAATCAATACTATGTTCCTGACAGTGATCCAACAAAGAGTGGATGTAAAAATATTCCATCATACGTCGGTGGAGCTGGCCAGAGCGATCTTATCTGTGGACTGTATTCTACGATTCTTGCAGATCCAGTGGGCTACAAACTCAATGACGTAACCAAGAAAACCCTCAATGCGGGTGTGGCAAGTCAGTGTAAAAATGGACAGGCTCAGGTGCAGTCGATTTGTCCAACAGGAAAATTCGGAGCAGATTGCTCATCAGTAGTTCCGTCAGTCACAGGACTTTCCGTAGATGCTGCGAAGTCGACATGTACCCACTTACAGAACATGTATAACGACGCTACAGCCCTCAAAATAAATGCAACAACAATGGCAGATATTTTGCAGACATTAAATGGTCCAACATGTAAGCCCGCAGGAGCACAGACAAACACAAACACAAACGCTGCCAAAATCTGTCCAGCGGGACAGTATCCAGTAACAGCAGATGTTCCGGGAAGCTGCCAGAGCCTTCCGAACTTTAACTTACTGAAGAATAAAGACGAGTTCATCAGTGCGTGTACTCTCTACAAAAGCATTCTCTCTGCTGGAAAAGATGCATACATGGATCCAAAGACAGTCCAGGATATCGCTAATGCTGCAAACGGAATCGTCTGTGGTGAGCAGTTCTTCTCAGGAAGCGGAAACGTCACAGGTGGAACGGTTGCTAATGACCAGACAAGTGGTGGGGCAGTTACTGGCGACGGAGCCGTATCTGGTAATCAAGTAGCAGGCCAAACTTCAGGTCAAACAGGAAACGTAAACGGATCAAAATTTCAGCCAATGCAAAATCAAGATACTGGAAATATTGTTCCAGTGCATCCAGTTGCAGGAAAAAATACTCCTCACAAGAGCGCATCGACAGGTCCGGAAATGTGGATCTATAGCATAGGTGCCGCAGTAAGTTACTTCTCAACTCGAAAGAAAAAAAACAACAAAAAATAAAAATCGTAATACGTTTTATATGAAATTATCTCGTCTCTCCATAGGTATCGGACTCGCACTCGTTCTGATAACGGGCACCGTTTTTGCTCTCAAGGGAAATCTCTTGAAGGGATCATTTGACGCCTTCGACGCATCAAAAGATATTAAAATTACAAATATTCTTTCATCACGGAACTTTCATGTAGCGGACGGCAATCCATTTACCGTTTCATATACTCTCGATAAGGGCGCAAAAAATCTCTTTGCAAGTATAAGCGGTCCGGACGAATCGAAAAAATTTCAAAAAATCTTCGCTCTCAACGCAGCAGATATGGGCGCAGGGGATCACACAATCGCCATCTCACCAGTAGACGCAAAAAAGCTTTTTCAGGCCTCTGGTCAGTATAGAGTTACTATAATTGCATACAATAAAGACGATGAAATTAGTGACTATAAGTCAGCCGTAACAAATATCTTCCTCGATGCAACAAAAGTGGCAGAAGCTCCAAAAACAGGCACTCCACAATGGGGCACGGTATTGGATACTATCAAGAACATGCCAAAGGTCCAGACAATTACCAATACTGCTCCAAATAAGCCAGAAATAGTCTCTCCAAAAGGAACAGTTACCGTAACAGATAGCCCACTTTCTCAGACAATTTTACTTCAGTGGAACGATAAGGGAGACACCACCCCTGGTCCAGAAAAGGATGCCTCAGGTAATATTGTAAGAAATTATAAATGGGCAATTGTGAAAGCAAATCTCACGCCAACGGCCTCGGAGAGCAGGGTTAATACAGCAATGCAAAACTCACTCATTTATGGCGTAGAGTGGCACGACGAGGCAAAGTTCAAAGATGCAAATATGGGTGATGTTCAGAAGTGCGTTAAAGAGACTATGGACGCGACAGGAACCGCTTATCAATTCGCGAATGGAACACATGCAAAATCATACGTTTGTTCATTAGCAGCTATCCCAACCAGCGTCGTGAAGACGATGGTATCCGGCAAGTATGCGGCAGTTGTCTTCGCTGGTGATGGAGAATTGAGTTCATTCTCGGTACAGCCATTTACACTTGATGTAAAAACAACAGAAGGAAAACCAGTTCCGGTAATCGTAAAGGATGATCCTATTCCGGCCAATAATAACCTAGGCATTGAGATAACTTTTGCAAACAAGGTTCAAGACGAGGACTCGGGTGATATGTATGCGCAACTCAAAGTGGCACGACCATTTACATCAAAAATCAAAGATGGAGATGTAAAAATCATCCTTGAGAGTAAGTATTTTGCGACAAAATCGTACAATCTTGCCGTAAAGGGTAACGATATTATTTTTGCAAATAATACATTTCCAACAGATAGTGTTGTTGTTAACGGAGTAACGCTGAAAGCTGGTGACAAAAACACTCCTGATCCAAATAACACAGGACTGAGTTTTAAAAGTTCTATGCCAAATTATGTCGCACTCCCTCCAGTAAAAATAGGGCTTGTGGACGCAAAGTGGCAGTCATCTGATATTAATTGGACATTGAAATATACAGCAGACAATACTGATACAATCCAGCAGCAAAAGGGCGTAATAAGCGCAGTCATCGAAAAACCAAAACTCGCAGTCGTGCCAGACTCAGTAGCAGCTTGGTATACATGGGGTGACAATGGAACATCCAATAATATGGACTTCGATGTAAAAAATAGTGGCGGCATGATTCCAAAAAACGTCCTCAAGAAGATGCAAGAAAAAAATATCACTCTTTATAATGTGATTTTTGACGTCCCAAACCAGAGCTCAAGTTGGATTGGAATGACAGTAGGAGGTTCCTCGGCGTGTAGCTACAAAGACGGTATACCTTTCGGATGGCAAAATGGAAAATTATCAAAAAATACCTATGGGTTTAGTACCTACTCATATGTTTGCCAAACAGCAAATAATGCATACGTACAAGCAATAAAGGAATACAAGGCGATTCCAAAAAGCGGAACATTCCACGTCAAATTCCAGGGTCCTCAAAAATTCGCAACTCCATATCCAGACTTCGGTCCACTTGGAGCCATCGACTGGGAAAGCTTGCTGAAATAAGCCAAAGCTACACAAAGCCTTTTCCGCACGCCCCAAATCAAGTACAATACACCCGCATTTCGCACTGGGGATTCGCCAAGCGGTAAGGCAGCGCCCTTTGAAGGCGCCATTCGGGGGTTCGAATCCCTCATCCCCAGCCAGAAGCTTCACTATTTGCACCCCATTCCCTTGTCCCTATGGTGCAGGGACAGCCCCACGAAAAGGGGTTTTTCTTGTGAAAACGGCTTACTGTCGTGGGTCATTTTGAAAAGGGTGCTAGACCCGTGAAGGTAGGGTGAAGGGGCAGTATTTGCAATATTGATTTTTCTTTTTCCGTTTTATCCATCATGATATTCTCGGGCTGCCTGATCAATATTAAACTATGACTAGAGTCGAACAAAAAGATGATGAGCTACGAGTTGCTGGGTTTTTCATTCAGCGATTGAATGAATTTTATAAATTTGATTATCAGGGTAGTTCAAACGCTGATGAATCTGGTGATGATGTATATGTAGATATTTTTGCCCGATCTGATTCCGGAAAACATGAAGAGCTTAGGCTTCAGCTTACGATTTCCGACGGAGAATTCCATCATGTATTTGCAGAGATATCGAAAGAAAGAAGAAAAAAGAATTTACCGTATGTGTTTGGTAGAACTATTGGCGGTCATATTTTAGATCCAATAAAGGCAGTGCTTGAGAAAAAAGGTCAAAAAACATCCGGTGAAGAGATATTAATTATTTACAATGATTATACGGCTGGAATACAGCCATTTGACGCGAATTATGCTAAGACAGAACTTCCTCAGCTGGCTCAAGAAGTGAAGTTTAAAGGAGTGTATCTGGTTATCTTGCCACCTAGCTTCTTGCCTGGTACGAGCACTGTAAATCACGAAGGACAGATTGTGGCACTCAAGAATGCTTTTGGTGAAAATGGTGAGGTTTTTTAACTCAGACGTATTTGTCCATCCTTTAGTATCAGCTGCTGTGTAATGCACTGCAGCACATCTCTCTTCTCAGATTTTAAGGGAGGGCAGTATTAGTACCTATGAAAAGGTTTACATTTCTACTAGTATTCAAGAGCTGTGAATTATTTTATGAGCACTAAGTTCTATGATTAGACCTTGGAATGAAAATATATGGTTCTCTCCTCGTTATGTGATAAATGAGTTGAGTGTGGCAGTATCCAAGGGTAGAGATTTGAAAAGATACGAGGAGGCCTGGATTTGCGCTGTAGCTTTCATCTGCCATGCAAAAATAGATCCCGCTGAGTGGTGGATTCAGATACCGGAAAACGATCCTCCGGACGTTCTTGTAATGAGCTTGGTTCCTCGTGAAGATGGAAAGGGGCAATATTTATCTAAGATACAAGTTGAGGTATTTGAAATACGAGAGTTTGATGATGAGGATATTCAGGCTTCCATAATGAGAAAACTTGGTCAGAAGGATTATTCAGGAGTCACGGTGATTGGTTTTGTAAGAAGAATGACTTCATTCGATCATATAAGTATTTCTGAATTTTTTCAGAAAAATAAGCCAAAAGTGCAGGCACTATTTTTAATATGTTTCGAAGAAAATAGTACTAATATCAGTCTTATTGGGTTATTTCCCCAGTGCATAAAGTTTAAAGAAGATTTTGGATTGTTTTGCAAAACGACCGCCCAAAAGGATTTTGTCGAGATGCGTAGGGCAATGGGAAGTCAGAGGGATGATAATGGCACTCAGGATGAATTGACACTAATTCCGGAAAAAGATATTAGGCCGAAGCGTTGAGTTTATGCAGTACATATTTGCCCATCCTTCAGTATCAGTTGCTGCGTAATACACTGTAGCACATCTCGTTTTTCGGGCTTAGTGCCATCTTTGAGTATGTATTCAATATAATCCCTTGTCGTCACACTCTTATCCGATGTTCCGTTCGTGATGATTTGCATACTGTTCATTTTTTCGACTTCACGTTCGATCCTGATGTTCATCCGGAAACTTTGCACTTTTAACTTGTCGATAATTTTTGCCAACGCTTCGATCAGAGCACCTTCGCGTATATATTTCTCACGGCATCGATTCTTGCCTCCGTACTTGTTGCATCGGTAGTAGACGTAGAGTTTTCCGTGACGGTTGATTTTGTCCTCGCCAGTGATGCCCGACCCACATGATCCGCACTTGAATAGGCTTTTGAAGTAGAACTCTTTTCGTCCCCATTCCCCTTTGATCGGCGCCTTGATTACCTTCGCAACTTCTTCAAATTCTTCTTTACTGATGAGCGGAGCATAGGTGCCTTTATACCAGTTTCCGCTTTTGTGAGGAAACTCAAATTCTCCGTAGTAGAAGCTGTCTTTGAGCATTCTGTAGATCATGCTCAGCGTCGGCTGCTTCTTATTTTTTGTCCGGAAACCCTCGTCGATTAAGTACTCCTGTACCTGTCGCCCACTGTATCCCTGGGCAACATATTTAAAGAGCTTTTTAATGTAAGGAGCTCGTTCGTCATCGACCGTGATCTTACTCCCTTCGCGGAATTTCTCGGCGTTCCGTACAAGTTTGTATCCTAGTGGTACGCAGCCAGGCCTTACTCCCATCTCGCACTTTGTTCTCAGCCCTCGCTTCACATTCAGGCCCCTATTGTCATTTTCTAACTTCGCCTGGCTGCAAAGAATCATCAGCAGAAATTTCTCGTTAGGGGAGTTGGTGAACTTTTGTCCGTGGGTTCGGATATCGCTCAATTTTCCTTGATCCATGAGATCGACCAGTGTTCCCAAGTCCCCAGCATTTCTGCTAAGGCGATCCGGAGCCCATGTGAGGATCGCCTCAAACATTCCTTGGTCAATATCCGTCAGCAATTGCTTAAATACCGGCCTAGCTCCAGATTCCTTAGCGGAGTGGCTCTCACGTCGTATTTCCGTCACCTCAAGGCCTTCTCGTTCCGCTAGCTGCAGCATCTCTTTGACCTGCGATTCGATGGAAAGTGCTTGGCGTTCATCATCTTCCGAGCTCTTACGTGCATACAGACAATATCTAGGCGATTGAGTCAAGTATTTTTGGCTTTCTCTAGCCGAAACTCGACCTAGTGTTGTATTGGTCATGATGGATGCTGTTAGATTGTATCAACACCATTCATGCCGCAAGTTACGGCGAAGTCTAGCCTAAATTAGCATTACCGACAATATCTCATCGACTTCGTTCTCTAGGGCTGGTCTCAATTTTGGATTATTAACAGCTTTTTTTAAAATTTCAGTTACTGTTTTTCCTGCAATAGAGAGATCTCCCGCCTTAATTTTCTTGCTAAGGTATAGATGAGTAATTAAAGCGTATCTTATGATTTTTCTATATTGGAGCATATCCTCAAAATCAATTGAAGGAATGCGATAATTTCCATTTTCATCCAGTTCTGATTTTGCCACAAATGTAATAAAGTGAGATCCGTGAGCAAAATTCGATCGCATATTGTATTTCTCGGTAATATATTGATCAATATTAGGGAAATATTTATTTAGCAAAACTTTTGACCTCTGGGAGAGTTTCCTGGATATCTGACTATCCTCATTGGGATCTGTAAGTAATAATTCAAGTAGTATTGTTACATCTAGTATTTCTTGAGGGTACCGATAAGGACTTTTTCCTAAATCGTATTTTTTTAAATCATGGAAAAGATCATAAGCGATAAATGATCTCCAGTTTTCCTGTTTTTTGTATGCATTAGCCTCTTTTATCCACTTCTCAATCACGTCTGTACTCCATATAAAGTATTCCGATTCAGACTTCATCATTGAATAGAATTGTTCAAATTGCGAAGATCCAAATTCCTTGGCCTTATTTTGCTCCCAGTATTTATATAACTGCCTATATGGAAGGTCAATATACGACTCTAATCCCAGTTCGTTAATGACGAAAAGAGGATCCAAAATTGAATCCGAAAAAAGGTTACAGATTGCAATGAAGTTGCTATCAGACATTATCTCATTTTTCCAGAAAGAATCTTCAACTAAAATACCCCACATTGGTTTTACATTTTTCTTTGAAGTTTCAAACTGATACCTATCCTTAGGTGCTAAATGTGGAAGAAGGGGGATCTTCTTTTGCCACTCTTCGATTAATTCTTTTTCGGAAAACTTTTCCAAATTCCATACAGATAACTTAGATGAGAGTCTTTTCTTTTTAGGAAGATCTGACTTCCTTCCCGAGAATGCGACAAAAAAATTACTATTATTCCTCATTGGTTGATAATTTTACTTTAAACCATGTTGATCATACACCAATTGCCCAAGGTAAAGCTAAAGCCAACGGTAAAGCAGGCCATATTTTTCCTAAAGCAAGTCCATTTTAATTCTAGCTAAAACCGGAACATCTCTTCTATGCTCACCCCAAGCGCATTCGCTAGCCTTTCGATATTTTTGAGCGCAACATTCCTTTCTCCACGCTCAATTCCGCCGATGTACGTACGATCAATCCCGGACTTGAGGGATAGTGCCATTTGAGAATCTATACCGCGCTCTTGTCGTAGTTGCCGTACTCTTTTGCCGAATTTTATGAGGGAATTGTTGTTCTTTTGCACGAACTCAGCATAAGGCTTGTGATACTTATAAGGCGACGGACTATGAGTATCATTATTTCTATGGTACGATGACTGCCGGTTGGGTACTTATAGTCATCATATCAGCTAAAATAAAGCTGAACACTCAACAATATCTTGTTTATTTTTTATTCTATTACTCCTTATCCCCCTATGAAAACATGTAAACATTGTAAGGCCTCCATACCTCAAGACGCCAAAAAATGTCAGCACTGTGCTGGCGATCTTAGAAACTGGTTCCTGAAGCATTGGATTATTAGTAGTATTCTTGTTCTTATTATTCTCGGCACTGCCTTTGGATCGGGTGGCAAGAAAGCGGGTGAGGCAGGTAGCTCTTCTAGTTCAGGCGCTACTGCAAATGCACCAGCTGAAGTAATAAAAGTAAGTGCAGCTCAATTGTATAGTGCCTATAAGGCCAATGAAATCAGTGCAGATGATCAGTATAAAGGTAAGTTGCTTGAGGTATCTGGTAGTGTAAATAGTATCGGCAAGACGTTTAATTCACCATACGTCACCCTCAAGGGTGATACCTATTTTGGTGATATCCAGTGCATGCTGCGAGATTCAGAACAGTCGAAGGCAGCTACGCTTCAAAAAGGCCAGCAGGTAACCGTACAAGGTAAGAATATCGGCCTATCTCTGAATGTTACGTTGAGCGATTGTATTGTTAAGTAACAATGAATTTCTTTATAGAAAAGAGCCCGGATATATTCTGGGCTCTTTTTAAGTAATTTAGCTCCCATCTTCAGCCTTTTTCTTCTTAAAGTATTCAATAATAAACCCTTCATACATACCAATCTCCTCATTACTGATCGGAGTTCCATCCGATTTAAGTGGTAGTGGTCCCATCTTTTCGTATTTTACCCTCATCTCTGCGGCCTCCTCTTCATTCCGAGAGGTCATGATATCGATAAAGTCTTCAATGGTTTGCTTGGGTTCTTCGGATGCCTTTGGTCCTGAACGATGCTCGATAATAACCTTATCGGATTTATTTGGTTTATAGCGTTTTGAATTATGACTGAGTAGATATTTAATATGTTCAATTTTTCCTTCTTTAGCACCTTTGAGAAGCCCATATTCTGCGATATCATTTGAGGATTCCCTTCCTAATCGTTCCGCCCGGGTAGCCTTCTTTTTGAAATCCTTATCGGTTTCTTTCCAGCGGTAAAAAGTAGCTCTGGAAATCCCCACCTTTTGGCATGCAATAAGGATGTTTCCAGCCTTTTCTAGCTCTTTAAGTAGCTCGATTTTTAAAGTTTCGTCTATCATGCTAGTTGATTTTTACGGGCTTTTTACCAGTCTCCATTTCCCAGCGCCGGAGAATGACTTGGGCGTAGGTAGGGGACTTTTCCATGAGATAACATCGGCGCTGCATCCTGACAGCGCTTATGAGTGTTGATCCGCTTCCTCCGAAAGGTTCCACAATGAGATCGCCACGCTTCGTGAGGACTTTGATGTAGGGGATGAGGATTTCCGGAGGTTTTGTGCCAAAGATGATGCCTTGGCCTGAGGCTTTTTCATCGTCACATTTGTAGTCGATGAAGTCGGTCGGGCAGATCTTCTTTCCTTTCTCATAGCCCTCAAAATGAGGTTTTCCGGCAATGGCGTAGAGGGCGGTTTCATATTTTTCTTCTAGGAGTTCGCCCTCCTCTTCGACTTGGACTTCAATATCGTCTGTACTGCCAACCATGGCGATATCGTGCTTATTGTAGAAACGGTTCTTGTGCGTGTATCCCTGCATACGGTTCGGAACATGCCAGACAATCATGTTTCTGATGTTCCAGTATTTTTCCATCTCGCCCCAAATGGTTGGAATATTCTTCCAATTTTCGTAACAGATGATAGAAAAATTATCTTTGGCTACGTTGTGAATATTACCCATCCACTTTTCCGTGAAGTCGGGTGGGATTTCTTCGGTTTCTAGGTACCGGCGATTCTTCTTTGCGCCGAACCCGGTTGTGACGCCTTCCTTACCTTTTGTTTTGCCTTTGGCATAATTGAGGATATATGGGGGATCAGTCAGGCACATGTCGGCCTTTTCTCCGTTCATGAGCTTCTGTGTGTCTTCTGGGATAGTGGAGTCACCGCACATTAAATGTGAACCATCGAGTTCGTAGATGTCCCCTTTTTGGACAGTAATATTCTGAATATCGAGCTTCTCTAGCTCCTTCTTGAGATCGAATTGCTCGGTGTTTGTTTCCGTAGGGAAGATGTCATCGAGTTCTTCAGATGTGAATCCAATATCTGCGAGGAAGGATTCATCGAACTCCGCGAGAAGTTCGAGATCGAATTCTCCCGTATTCTTGTTGAGGCGAATATTCAGCTCCTTTTCCCGCTCAATTTCAGGGATATCAATGAAAACCACAGGAACGGTCGTGTAGCCGAGTTCCTTTGCCATAGCGAGGCGGAAGTGACCAGCTATCACGGTTCCCATCCGCTCAGGAGCCTTATTCACGAGGATCGCATCAACGAGGCCGAAGCGCCTGATGCTTTCCTTGAGATCCTTCTTTTGTTGATTGGACCATTTACGAGGGTTGTAAACGCTTGGGTTGAGCGTAGTGATATCAACTTGCGTGATATCGAGCTGAGGACTTTGTGTCATACATGTATTGGTTATGAGGTAAATGTATGACAAAACAATAATCCTTTGCCTTCAGCTGACAGACGGGAGGATGTTTCATTTATGCTAAGCCAATATCGATGATACCTAACTCAGAAAACGGGAGGGAAATACTAACGTAATAGTCGATTTTTCCTTCTGAATGATAGGGAATCCAAATTGTTTGTTTGTTTTTTCGTTTATGCCGTCATAGGCGCTTGTAATTTTGGTTTTCCAGTTTTTCTCGTCTCCAATATCAGTTCCTGTCATGAAGACATATGCATCCTCCATTTCCTTGAACTCACCAAAACTAAACTGAAAAAGAAACTTACACAGTTGTGCCTCGTTGCTGTCTGGCTGGAGCTGGCATACCAAGTCGTAAAAACAGACTTTATTTTTTTCTGGAATGTAGAATAGTGGGCTTCTGATATCCCCTCGGAGGTCTTTGTAGAAGCCAGCCAATACGTTTGTTTGTTCGCGTAAAGTTTCTTTAACTCTTACAAAGTCGTTGTAGATTGCACCAGAATTCGTGTTTTTTTGGTACTCAATCTTTGCGTATAGGAATTGGTATAGTGGTGCAAAATCTTCGTAAATATTACCCAAGGCTTCTTTAACTCTTTCTATCCACTTGGCGTGCTGTACCTCATAGCTCTTAATTATGTCTGGCGATACTCGTGATCCGAATATCGATAGTATAGGCTGTGGCATGTCGCGGGCTGCCATAGAAGCAAATATAGCACCTCGCTCTTCTGTTATTTTTTGCAGTTCTTGTTCTCGTTTTTCCTCTTCGTCCTTTTCTCTTTTTTCTTCTTTGTCCTCCTGTTCCCAATAATCTTTTGCAATAAAATCAAAGATATCAGCACCTTCCTTCAGGAGGGCGTCGATTTTGAGTATGGCTTCTTTTGGTGGGACTTTCAGGCGCATAAAATATTTTAACGGATATTTGTTAATATACTTCGAAGGGGCTCCGTAGCAGATCTGCAAGCTGGATCTTCGTCGTTAACCATATGTTCCCAAATGATAGGGGCATCTTTGGTGGGGAATAGCCATTGTTGTAGATTCTTTAATATCGATTTTCCATAAAAGAATTTTCTTGCTTCTTCTGTCCAGCCACTCGCAATTGAATTTTCGAGTGTTTCTTTCCAGTAACGCGTCCTTTCTTCGATGTATGAATCTGATATTTGCGTAGCTGTAGACGACAACCGATCATTTTTTGCAGTAGTTAGGGTCGTAACCAGGGTTTCAATATCATCCGTTACCGATGGGGCATGCGTATTTATATCAAAGTTTCCAACTTTAAATCTCACTTCGCTTGAAACATATTGAATGGTCGATGCATTTATTTGCTCACGAGCGAGCTGGATCATTTTTTCTTCGATTGCTGCGAGTGTCTTCGTTGGGGAAGGAGTTAATTTCTGATAAATGTGATAGATCGCGCTTGGCACCAAAAAGACATTTTCAATATGGTAGCATGGTAGGAACGATAGGCGATTCCCAGATTTTGTTGTAAATGTCGCTATTTCTGTTTCCGTAAGGCTATCTCTATCTCGGACCATAAATAGGTCAATGCCAAATAATCCTCGACTTAATGTCTCTGAAATTAAGGCTAAATTGTTGATGTTGTGACAGCTATCGGAGGGGACTATAGCGAAGTCCAATTTTTCTGATTTGGCTATTGTTGCAAAAACATTTCTATCAATACTAGTAGCATCACCTTCGACAAACAGTAATTTTTTCCCTAAGGATATCATTCCTATCGCCTCTCTTAAGTTTGGAATAACTTTTAAATCGGTGACATTATCTAGATCGACTCTTATCGCTTGATTTCCTGATGTTAATGCTGATTTTGGTCGTATAAAATGTATGCCGGTCTCAAAAGCATTTCCAATTATGTCTGTTGAATGCGTAAAAAGAAATATTTGATTACGTTCTCCGATTGACCTCAAAACTTTAACTAATCTAAAGGTGAGTTCTGGATGCAGATGCAATTCCGGTTCATCAATAAGAATAATGCTATCACTTGGATCTTGAAGCATTATATCAAAAGCCAATACTATAGCTTCTTTCTCCCCCGAGGATAGTCGATCAAAAGATCTAGTTGCTCCATCATTATCAATAAATTGAATAGTCGAGCTATTAACTTCAATTGGCATCATTTTTTTGGGATATAGCATCTTCTCAAAAATTTCTTCGAATTTCTTTGTTAAATCATTAGGTCGATTCACTTTTACTTCTGAGGCGCTTGGTGATCCATCAAATTGTATATAGGCTTCACGCCCTAGGTTCGTTAAAAGTTTGGCTTTTTCGCGATATAATGTATTGCAGATATCCTGAAATCTGTCCCTTATTCTTCGTGAGCTGTAGGTATGATCAACTTCTTCTGAGGATGGGTCTCCGATCTGACTTAGATTGTATTGCTGGAATTGAATATTCTCTATCTGGCGTGTCGCATCAATGTTTATAAGTCGGGCTTTGCTATGAATTTTCTTACTTCGCTTGGTGAATTTATTCCAAAAATTAGTATTGGGTAACGTCAGTGAGTCTGATCGCCAATCCATTTTTTCTTCGGCACATGTTGCTTCAAGGGTTACCTCACAATTGGCTGGAGGTGTTCCTGTTTGAAACATATTAACAATAGCTTCGACGATTTTAGTTTTTCCTACGCCATTAGGTCCAGCTACTACAACTAGATCAGAAAGATTTTCTAATTTTGCTTCACGGATAACGTCATAATTTCTTATATTTAAGCTCAGAATTTTCATAAATTTTTTTTGTGATAAGGTTTTTTCCTTTGCGGCTACTTATAGTCACTGAATACTATATAGGCCTGTCAACATAAGGCAATATAGTTATTAAAATATAAAATCTATGTAAGTCAATATGATGAGCTAATGCCAAAAACCCATTATTCCACTGTCTCATTTGTCTCATTTTCCAACCTCTGATACGATAAACCTGCTCGATCCGAACTAACACGCAAAGTCCAGCCGAAGGGTACTAGACCAACAAGCTCAGCCAGAATTGAAATCATATAAAACTATTCAATAAATCTGGCAAATTTCATGGATCAAGTAAGTCATTTAATTGCCACTACGGGTCTTGCTGGTTATGCGGGTCTTGCTGGACTCGGTATTCTTTTTGTTATCGGGTATATATCCATACCGTTAGGAGTGGGAATGTTGTTATACTCTTTATTCTCTAAAAATTGGGGAGTGTGGAGAGCTTGGAGATATATTGGATACGCCCTTTGCGCGGCACTCGGATTCTTTGTTTTAGCGATGGGTATAAGTGTAACATCGGGAATGTTTAAGGCATTAACGAGGCCGAGCAATGGAATTGTAAATCAGGTGTCAGAGATGCCCCAGGTAAAAACTGATAATTCCGAAACCTTATTCAAGGAAAATGACCCCGTAGCGAATAATTTAAGGAGTTTTTTTGACAAACTACCTGATGAATATTGTGATAGATCCATGCGTGAACCAGTATTGATCTATGACGAAAAGAATTTTTATATGAAAACCGGAACAGATTTAACAAAAGGAGGTGCTCATCCATCATATGATTATTGTGAATTTGTTATATTCAAAAATACATCCGGAGGAGATGATGTTTACGGGATCGTAAAAGCAACAATAGCTCCAATGCTTCCCTTTGGAGAGGCTAATTTTTTAAAATATCAAAATGGTAAATGGATTAAAATCACAGACCAGGTCATGTCCATTATTGATTCAGACGAGTTGAACGCTAAGGGGAGTGTGTCTATAGCCTCAAAGGCTCCGGAGCTAGCCAGAGAGGGGCTTGATGGAAATTACATTCTTGCTTTGCCAAGAATAGGTACTGTTATCGAATTCATCCACTACAACACAAAGGAGACTATTTATAAGTTAAAATGGAGTAACTCTAATTTCGTGAAGGTTGAAGGATAGAAGTTGTCCGAGATTAACCAATTTTGGCATAGAAGTCTGGGTTGAAGTTGATGACGATTCCTGCGTTTTTTCATATGAAATTTCATTCAGAACATTATATTATATATATCCTGTAAAATCAAAGTAGGGCTAAAGCTAAAATTAAGGAGCCAGCCAACATTTACTCCAAAGCCGCATATTGACGAATATAAATCTTGGCGTATTATATAAACCTATATTTTTACTCATTACTATGTCAGGACTTGAAGGCAGTCAGTACTTTGATACACCGATTACCGGTGAGGCAAATCTAAAGAGCGGAATGAAGTGGGATGATGATGGTTACGACGAATTGCCAGTCGTAGAGTCGGGAGAAAAAATGGTAGATCTCGAAACGTACATGCGTGAGCACGGACTTACGACGATGAAGTTCCATCCAGTATATGCTGGTTTTGATGCTGTTACTGGCGAGGCAGATCCTTCACAGGCACTTCCTGGAACAAATGGTAAAAAAATGTACGCACGTGAATCGATGGCCGCTGGTCTCTCTGAGAGTCAGCGTATTTTTGAGAAGTTGGGAATGGGATATGTCTTTACGGATATTTACCGAGATCCTGTGACACAGGCATCTGGTCACGTCCGAACGATCATGCAGGAGTTGAATAAGCAGGGGATCAAAGAGCTTCCGAGTGTTCGTTCTATGTTTGCTGCCGGAATGGTTGCAAAGGTTTTCTTCTCGCCAGTAAACGTCAATACCGCATCACCTCTTTATACGGAATTCGTAAACGACTTGAAGAGCATGGCTCCATTCATGCAGGAGCTCGATTTCGCCGTCAGAGAGTATAACAAGATGAGCGGCAAGAATATCTCGCTCGAGGATGGCTTGGCCTTGTACGCGAAGTTCTGTGTGAATATTGAGTACGTCCGTAACCACTATCCAGACGCTCCTACGACAGCATTGAACGTCTCTCCAGGTGTTGATTACGAAAATGGTACACACCCAAGTGGCGGATCATTCGACGCGCTCGTTCACCGAGATGGTGTCGTTGCGACTCCATCAGGTTTCGACTTCTTCGAGGCCGAAGGTGGAATGCTCGCTCTTGAAAACATGACCTACGAACAGTTGCTCCAGAGATACTGCACGGTCCCAGAGCTCCGTGATCACTGCAAGAAGCAGTTCAAGATTGAGCCAGAACAGTTGAAGCGACATCACTACGACTTGATGAAGGGTGCTATGCGCGCTTACTACCACGTTACAGAGAAGACGGGTGCTACGCACTACGAAGGAGAGTTCCAGCACAAGCAGTACGGAAATATCGTTCTTAGCGGAGATACAGGTGAGGTTATCCACAAAGGTCTCTGGGCTGATAAGTATCCAAATGCAGGAGGTTCTCCTCATTCAATCCAGACGATGACTCGCGAGAGCGCTGTCGCTATCTGGGGCGGTGTACATGCAAAAGAAGAAGCAGCACGTTTGGCTGCTGAGTAATTCTAGAGAATAGGGAATTTTAAGACACGAGATTAATCAATCTCCTCATCGGATACTTCGATCTTTCGAACGGTGAGGAGTTTGATCGTGCGATCATTTCGCTCCTTGATGGTGAACTCGATATTTTCGATAGTCGTTTTAGTGCCAGCATCAGGAATCTTTTCGAGCTTGTCGAGAAGAACACCAGAAACGGTTGTATAGTTTTCGTCTTCGGGAAGAGCGGTTTGGAAGTATCGATTGAAATCAACGACACTAACACTACCATCAACGAGATAGCTCCCATCCTTTTGTTTGCCAATAAGAGTATTTTCTTCATCACTCTCATCAGAGATATCGCCAACAATCTCCTCAAGAATATCTTCAATAGTAAGAAGTCCATCGATATCGCCATGTTCATTCGTCACGAGAGCGAGGTGATTTTTACCCTTCTGAAACTTCTTCAAAAGGTCGCTAATGCGCTGAGTATTTGGAACGAAATAAGCCTTCTTGATCATGCCCTGGAGGTCCTGAAGATGGTTATTGATCTGGAGTTCCTTCACGATGTCTTTGATGTGAACAATACCCAAGATATTATCAATGTTGTCCTTGTAAACGGGAATTCTTGAGTAGCCTGACTCGATGATACTTTGAATATTTTTCTCGATAGGATCACCGATATCAATAGCGAAAATCTTTGAACACGGAGTCATAATTTGACCAACAGCAATATCGGAAAAATCAAAAACATTGTTCAGCATCTCATGTTCAGATTTTTTGAGAGTGCCAGCCTTATGGCCTTCATAGAGAAGCGTTCTGAGCTCTTCTTCAGTCAAATTTGCCTCGCCGAAACTCGTCTTGTCTCCAAACGCCTTGAGAATGAGATTGCTCGAAGCGGTGAGAAGTCTCGTAGCAGGATAGGTGATCTTTGAAAGAAGGAAGATCGGATAGACGACAAAAAGGGAAAATCTCTCAGAAAATTTAATACCGAGAGACTTAGGAACGAGCTCGCCAAGAACAAGGCTCAAGCCAGTTATTGTAATAACAACGATGGCAAAACCCAAGGAGTGAGCATTGTCTGAAATGAAAGGAATAGATATTTTTTGGAGGAGCGAACCGAGTGCTTCGGCAATATTCGCACCAGCAAATGCGGAGGCGATCGTGCTTGTGAAGGTGACGCCAACCTGGATCGTTGCGAGGAACTCCTCAGGTTTTTTTAAGATCTTCTCTGCAAGAATAGCCCTTCTATCACCCTCTTTTGCGAGCTGCTGAATTCGGGTCTTTCGTATAGAGATAAGTGCCATCTCCGTTCCCGCAAAGAAACCATTTAAGAGTATGAGAACGAGGACGAGAACGATTTCACCGAATATCTGATTCATACAGCCACAAAGAAATAATAGTTTGGATTTTTAGTATACATGAATCAACTTAAAAGGACACAGGACCTCTTTGCTGCTTAATCTCGCTCTTATGAGCCTTGTCTCGGAGGATTTTTTCTTTGGCGCGCTTCGAGCGTTTCTGCTTTTGCTTCTTGATTTTATAGATTTTCTGAGCGAGTTCCGATTTGCGGCCCTTGATCTGCTCTTCGATTTTCAAGACGAGGAGTTTGTAGGCCGACTGGCGATTCTTGCTTTGCTCTCGATGTTTCTGGCACCTCACAACCGTTCCACTTGGGATGTGCTTGAGTAAAACACAGCTCGAAGTTTTATTGATTTTCTGACCACCACTGCCACTTCCAGTAACAAACTGTTCAGAAATATCCTCCTGGCGAACACCAAGCTCATGAGCTTTTTGAAGAATTTCCGGAGAAAGCGTGACGTGAAAATCCATACTGAAATACTACTTCTTTCTCAGGATAGTTCCAAGATCAAGTGTATCGGTGATGTTGATCTGCTCTACGAACTCCGGCATATGTGAGACGAGGATAACAGCCCCTTCGAACTCATGGATCGCCTGAGCGATAATAGGTAAGTGTCGGAAGTTGATGTGGTTTGTCGGCTCATCGAGAATGAGCAAGCCTGGCTGTTGCAAGACGAATCGTGCGTAGCAGAGAAGTCCTTTCTGTCCTTCTGAGAGGAATCCAACTTTATTTTTCATCATGTCGGACGTGAGAAGGAAGTGTGCGCCCGTTGCATAAATATCTTTCAAGTTTGGATACTCCATCATCTCGGCAAGTGCATCGTAAACCGTCTTCTCGAAATCGAGACCTGAGAAATCTTGCTGGTAGTAGCCAACCTTGAGTTCAGGAGAAAGTTTTGCACCTTCGGATTCGCCAGATGCGAGTTCGCGGAGAAGCGTGCTTTTTCCGATACCATTTGGCCCGATGATCTGAAGGCGATTTCGCTTCCAGAGTTTAATATCAACTTTCTTCGTCTTTCGTTCGTGATTCTGAATGACGCCGACAGATGTGAGATTTACCATCGTATCTGACCATGCCTGTGCAGGAATTTTGAATCGTCGGATCGTCTTATCATCCTTCTTCACATCGACCATACTTTCCTCATCCTCTTCAACTTCTTCGCGAAGTTTGCTAGCGAGTTTACGCATCTTGCCTCCCTTGTGCGAGAAGAAGTTCACCTTGTCTTTACGATCCTGAATGTTTTTTCGGAGTTGTGCATTTTTCTTTTCCTCTCGTTCGATCTGAGCCGAGATCTGCTCAACCACATCGAAGTAGTTTCCGACGTACTGCTCAACTTTTTTCGTAAGGAAGTCGAGATTCAAAACGCCTTCCGTGAAACAGTTCAAGAACGCTGCATCGTGGGAAATAACAATCACCGTCTTCTCATATGTCATAAGAAAGCCCGTGAGATGGTCGATACCATCGGTGTCGAGGTTGTTGGTCGGTTCATCAAGAAGGAGAATATCTGGCTCCTGGATGAGGGCGTGAGCGAGAAGTAATCGAGCGAGCTGTCCTCCGGAGAAGTCTTTGATCTTCTTATCAAGCGCTGCAGAAATATTGACGACTTCGAAGACGTCTTGGATGAGTTTTTCGATGTTATGCTTTTTCTCCGTGAACGCAGTTTGGAAATATTCGAGAACCGTATGATCGAAGAGTTCTCGTGGCATGACCTGGCGGCCGATCGCAATCGTCGCATTATCGCTAATAAGAACACGTCCCGTTTGTGGTTTCAAGGTTTCAACATCATGCACGCCGGCCGCCCCAAGAATCAATTTAAAAATCGTACTCTTTCCAGCACCATTCTGTCCCATGATGGTGATCTTCGCATTCTCACGAATAGAGAAACTCGACTCATCGAGAATGACTTTTTCATCATATGAGAAGCAAACGTTATCGAACCGAACAATGACATTACCGTGATCCATGAGTTTTTGGCTTAAGGTTTGGCTTATAAGAGGGTATAGTTCATGCGAGCTCGGGGAGTATACCACAAAACCGGCCAATCACAGCAAGAATTCAAAGCTAATCATGAACATTAAAACCATACAATTCGTAAAAGGCGTCATAGGGCCGGACCACTCTCTTGAGGATGGAAAGCCGCAAGTTGCCTTTATTGGGCGCTCAAACGTCGGAAAATCGAGTCTCATTAACTCCCTGACAAAGCAAAAAAACCTCGCAAGAACGAGCTCATTTCCAGGCCGAACGCAGGAGGCGAACCTCTTTCTCGTGAACAATGCGATGTATATGATAGACCTTCCAGGATATGGATTCGCAAAATCTTCCCATCGTGGTCGCGGGGAGCTTGAGGATATTATCAGCTGGTATCTTTTCAACTCTGGCTACAAGCAGAAAAAAGTTGTGCTCATTGTCGATGCAAGTATCGGCCTCACAGACGACGACCAGGAGATGATTCAAGCCCTCGAAGAAGCCGAAAAAAACTTCATCGTCATCGCGAACAAAGTCGATAAAATCAAACAATCCGAACTTAAAAAAAGACTTGTCTCGGTCCAGCACGTTGTTGGAAAACATAAAGTGGTCCCATACTCATCACATCAAAAAATGCCAACCGCCGCGCTGTTGGATGAGATTTTTGGATAACGTTCTGAAAGAAACCTACCTACAAATTTCCACATTTTTACTCGTACCGTAGGGCCTCAATCGGGTCGAGTTTTGACGCAGAGAGAGCGGGAAGAACTCCGAAGATAATTCCGATGAATCCAGAGACACCGACACCCATAATAATGCCATTAAGCGGAACAGAGAAAGTCCAAGCAAGACCTGCTTTTTCAGCAATGAGTGCGACAACCCAGCCCAGCCCAGCGCCCATCATAATTCCAAAGATACCACCGAGAATCGTGACAAGAACTGCCTCAACGAGAAACTCACGGAGAATATCCCCATTCGTCGCGCCAAGTGCTTTTTTCAAGCCAATTTCTGAGGTGCGTTCCGTAACAACCACGTACATGATGTTCATGATACCAACACCACCAACCACGAGAGAGATCGCCGCAATCGCAATCAAGAGAATCGTAATACCTCCAAAGATCACATCAAATGTTCCAAGTGCCTGCGCCTGAGTCTGAACCATGAAGTCATCTTTATTCGGATTCGTAATAAGATGGTTTTGCCGAAGAGTTGCGCGAATATCTTCAGCGGTCGCATCGCCCTGAGTAGCATCCCGCATCTGAACAATGCCGAGAGAGAGGTGTTCAATTCCAAGCATTTTTTTCTGGGCCGTCACAAGTGGCATATAGAGGCTATCATCTCCGCCACCGCTCAATGCGCCTTGCGCATTGTAAACACCAATAACCTGGAAATTTAAGGTTCCGATATGAACAAGTTTTCCAAGAGGAGCCTCTTCTCCAAAGAGATTTTCGGCGAGATTCTTCCCAAGAATAACAACTTGAGCTCCACCAGTATCTTCAGATTGTGTGTAAAATCGTCCTTCTTTCAGCGTATTCTGGTCGATATCAAATCGAGCAGCAGATGCTCCGTAATAAATGGTACTTTTCTGCGTATTGCCATAGCTCGTAACAGCCATGCCGGTAACCATGCCGTACGCATTCACAACATTTGAGAGTTTTTTGACCTCATCGAGATCGCGCTGTTTGAAGCTCGTAATCGTAACACCCGTAAACGCCCCGTCCTGACCTCTTCCTGAGGCGGCGAGGTTCTTCGTGGTTGGAGGAACCCTCGTCTGAATAAAGAGGGTATTTGTTCCATATGAAGCAACCTGCGAGTCAATGAGACTTCGGAATCCAGCACCAGCAGAGAGAACGAGAATAACCGTCCCAATACCAATCACGATACCAAGCGTTGTCAGAAGGGTTCGAGCTATATTGCTTCGAAGCGCTTTAATGGATTGTTTGAGTGCAGTGAACATGGGGAGAATTATTCGTAACGAAGTGCTTCAATTGGATTTAGTTTCGAGGCTTTATAGGCAGGGTACGATCCGAAGACCATGCCGGTCAAAATAGATACGCCGACCGCAAGGATTACAGAGGTAGGTGAGATCACAAATGCCCAGTCATATCCGAGGCGATGCATGAGAAGTGAGATGAGATACGAAACAAGAACTCCGAAAAGAATTCCAATAATTCCACCAATGAAGGTAAGCGTGCTCGACTCATAAAGAAACTGAATGAGGAGATTTTTGTTGGTCGCGCCGACAGCCTTTCGGAGACCGATTTCTCGTGTTCGTTCGGCAACCGTAACGAGCATGATATTGAGAATTCCGATACCACCAACGATCAAAGCAATCGCAGCCATAGCTGTCAAAAAGAGGCTTAGGGCCGTCGTTATCGTCGTAAGAATACTAACGGCATCGGCCTGATTTCGAATCGTAAAGTCTTCATCTTCGACTCGTTTGATACGATGCTGTTGAGTGAGAACACTTTTTACATCATCGATTGTCTGAGTAACATTATCAGAAGTATCAACTTTAATATTGATCGCCTGAAGATGATGAATGCCAAGAAGTTGCTGTTGTCCAAGAGTGATTGGAATATAGAGCTGGTCATCGAGATCTTGGAAAAAAGCCGTTCCTCGCGACTCAATGACCCCGATAACACGAAGGGGGATTCCGCCAGGGTTTGAGCCGGAGGAGCCTTTTACTTTGATAACCTGTCCAACAGGATCGGTGCCACTTTCACCGAAAAGTTCGTCGCGAACGGTTGACCCGAGGACAACAACGTTCGCTCCACCCTCCTCTTCTTGTTGATCAAAAAAGTCACCTTCTTGCATGGTAAAATCGACGACTTTGGAATAGTGATGATCGGTTCCAGTGAAGTTCGTATCAACGGTTTTGGTTCCCCAGGTAACGCTCGCAGAACCACG
>JBAYUX010000001.1:0-101166 GCA_041674865.1 Candidatus Altimarinota bacterium | reverse complement strand
TTTTCGAGACCATAGGCCATAAGTTCACGACTCTCGGTCCAGAGCGCGCCTGTGAGCGTTCCTGGAAGTTGCTTGATCATATCGACCGCGCCCTTTCCATTGAGGTCAGTTGGAATAATCGTTGCAATCGGTCCGAAGATTTCTTCCATGCCTGAGAAGTCGAACGCTTCCGGATTAGTGACGATTTTTAATTTTGGGTCTTCTACTCTGCCGTTATTAAATAACCAGTCCTCTCCTGGATTATGGAGTGTCATGGACTCATACATTTTTGATCCTGGACGAGGCTCCTTCGAAAGTGGCGTGCAGTCGACATGCATTCCTGTTGTTGGAACACTTGTGAGCATACCTTTCATAACACCAATCATCTCTTCTTTGAGTTTTGCGAGATCAACATCTTTGGTCGCGATGATGGCGATTGGTTTGGAACATTTCTGTCCTGCGAAACCGACAATCGATGGAACGATTTCTTTGGCAAATGTATTGAGGTCGACCGTTCCGTCAACGACGATAACATTTCTACCGCCAGTTTCTGCGAGAAGTTCAATACCTGGATTATTCTTCCAGATGGATTCGGCAACTCCGGTACTTCCGGTAAAGTTCACTCGCTGACAATCTTCGTGTCCGGTCATATATGCGGCCTCTTCGTTTTCACACGGCATCCATATAAGCGCTTCTTTTGGGACGCCTGCCTCCCAAAGCGCCTGAACGACTTCGTATGTTGGCCAGAGTGATTCCTCTCCTTCTCCGCCGGAAGGTTTTACAATGACACGATATCCTGCAAGAAGTCGCCCGATAATGTGTGCGTATGGAATTGCGGCTGGGAAGTTTTTTGGACAGATCACGACGGCCGAGCCGTTGCCTTTGGTTCCAATATTGAGGTGCTGATGTTCTTCGAGAAATGCCTTCATTTCAAGCGGCTGAATCACTCCAAATTCGATCGCCTCATCTGTCTCGCCTTCTGCCTCAAAAATTCCTTTTGCGACGTTGAGAATAAGTGCCTTATCGATTTTTACGCGGCTGAGGACGAGATGATGAATTGCAGAAAGAAGGAGTGTTGCGCGATCATCTGCTCCTCGCTTTCCCCAGCCTGATGGATCTTCTTTGGCGGCGCGGAAAGCTTCATCGATGTCTTCTTTGGTCGCAAGTTCAAATCGCTGAAGGACTTGGCCTGGAAGAGTTCGGCCTCGCAGTTTAAGCGTTTTCCGCTGTTGATTTACGGCACCAACTGGAAGTGCGTGATCTTCAATATGTTCGTCAGTATGTTTGCGGCACTCGGTGAGCACGTCATTAATCCAGTTCATGTCGTCGAGTGATCGAACGTCTAATCGTGGAATGAGTTTGAAGTCCTTAATACTTGTTGGAACAACCCAATTTTCTCGTTCACCGCGAGTACCGATAGCATTTGGCTGGAGTGGGTAGGCGCCTGTCGCCGTGCCTTCTTCCAATATTCGCATCGCCTCGAGAATGCCATGTCGAACTTGCGTTTCGAGCCACTCTGGCGAGCCGACTCCGTGCTTGGCGTAAATACCAACCCAGTTTGCGAGCTCACTTAAGACTCCTTCCGTATTCACGACACCGCCACCAATCTCATCCATTCGTCGAGTGTTGTAGACGATGAAGTCGATGATACCTTGTGTCGGAACGATTGGGCCGTATCCCCAGAAGTCGAGCTTGTCTTCGAGATCCATTCCGTAACGTTGCTGAAACCAACGGAACATTTCTGGACCGAGCATTCCTTGAAGTGTCGAGGCACTTACAAATCCATTATTGTTTTGCGCAAAAACTCCTGCATGTAAAAGTTCAATAATATTCCACCACTGCGTCTGAAGATTCATCGAAGCGAGAACGACGCCGAGGTCGCCATTTTTGATATGTGGCGCGAGTTTTGCGAGAATTCTGTGGTAGTTTGCGTGAACAGCCGCCTTTGGATTTGCGCCTTGTACAAGCGTCATTCCCGGCCATCCATTTGCTGAAGCCATCTGCTGTTCGGCCTTCAAATTTGCTCCGCAGACGAGACGTGGAATGAGTCTCTCGCCGCCGCGTTGGACGCGGCGGATCGACGCCTCGATGATGCGGTCAACGACTCTGGTTTCTGCCCGGGCGTCGTAGGTTTGTGTCGCGAGAACTGCTGGGACGTTTTCGACATCGGCGGTCGCGCGGAGAAATGCCTCTGTTACCATTTCCATCAGGCCTGACCATTCTGAATCGACCTCGATGCGCGGGATGAAACTCGATCTCTTTCCTTTTTCTTGCGCGGCCTCGGCAATCTCTGCGATCGCGTCTGCAAGACGCTGCATGTTGACGCGTGAGCCGGCGGCGCCTGATGAGAGCGGAACGACTCCCGTGGGTTTGATGGCGACGCCGTGAACACCACTTGCGATCAAATCTTTGTACATCTTGATCGTTGCTCTCGCTTTTTCTGGCGTGCTTGCCGCCTCAACTGGCACGTTTGCTGTGTACTTCACGCCGTCTCGTTTTCCCGCTTTCAAAAGAGCCTTCGCCATACTTGCCGGATCGTTCGATGCGGTAATTGTTGAAAAATTTCCAATACGTTTCTGTACTCCCCACTGTGCCGCTGCAACAATTATTTTTGCCATCAAATCCGACTTTCCTCCAAGTGACGGCGCAAGCGAAAGACCAAGTCGCTCTACGCGACCCAGATCTTCCGGAATCCCAACCGTCCTCAACACCTCCAAAAGTCCCTCGAGTTTTTGACGAGGGTCCGTTGGACGCATTAATCTATTTGGAAGTTCACTTGCCGCAACCTTCGCACTCTCATCTCGCAAAAGTGCAAGATTGTCATGCGCATTTCTTTCTCTCCCTGTTCGTAATCCTGGAATTTGCGCTCCCGATTTTAACGTAAGACCGAGCACAGCCCGGGCATCTTGAGGAACATTCCCTATTCCTCTCAACATCTCCTCTACATCATCAGGAAGATACTCAAAGCGTGCATCTTGTTCATCACCTCTCAGTGAATTTTCTAATCCAGCAAATTCGGGGGGCATGTTTTTCTAATGATTACTAATCGAGAACGCTTGTGAGGTGGTTGTACATGGTCTGATGTGCCTCACCTGCTCCAGAGAATCTCCACTTCTCTACGTCTTTGGTGAAGTGCTGATTTCCAAGCATGGCTGCGATATCAAAGTGAACAAAGTTCTTTTCTTGTTCAGGATTTAAGCCTGCGCCTAATCCGATATATGCAGCTGCTGTCTGTCCTCCGCGTCGAGTTCCGCCACCTGGGCCTGGATACCCGGCAATATTCTTGATATCTGCACCATTTGGCGCCGTATCTTTTACTAACTCTTTGTCGAGCGGCTTGAGTCTTGTTCCCTGAACGAGCTCACCGTTTGCATGTGCATCGTCTTCAATTGCGCGACGCATTGTAGTGTTGCTCGACATTGCGAGAACCTCATTTCCACTTACGAGCATCGTGTGACCCGTGAGTGTTGCGATAGTTGAAATCTTGCCTGCCTTCTCTCCGTTTGCCTCAAGCTTCTTAAGTGTTTTTGCTAATACATCAGCGAGAACGAGTCGTCCTTCAGCGTCAGTATTCAAGATACGAGTTGTAACTCCCGATTCGTGCGTAAAGATATCTTCAACACCAAATCCGTTTCCATCTGTTGAGTTCGATGCGACTGCCCATGCAAATTCAAGATTTACTTCTGGCTTTTCCTCGATTGTTCGAGCAAAGAGCCCTGCTGTTTCCGCACCTCCTGTCATATCTCCCTGCATATCTGTTGCCGCTCCAAGTTTCGCACAGTCACCACCCTTATCCATCGTAATTGTTTTTCCAACAACGACGTTCACTGGGCTATTTGGATTCTTTGCGCCTCGGTATGAGATCGTAATCGCATATGGACCTTTCTCATCTGTTGATGCGCGCTGAACAGCTTGGAGGAGCTGGAGCTCATCCTTGCCCATTGGCTGATACGTATATCCCAACTCGCTATTTAGAGTCCCAACTGTACTACCAGTTGGCGTTGCAGGTCCCCAGACCTCCATTGAAATTGGTAAATTTGGATCTGCCCTTTTTGCCTCTGTATAGAGAGAGAGGACTGTCTTAAAGAATGCCTCATTATCGACGACTGTCTTTGGTGCTTCTGAGAGGAATCGGACTAAGGTCTGCATTCGTGAAGTTGCGTCTCCGTTTTCGAAGAATGGAATTAGCTGACCAAGGAGCGTTGGATCTCCACCGGCGAGATAAATATTGCCGACTGCCTTTCGAACACCAAGTGTTGTCGCTTCAGGAGATTTTTCACCTACTCCTTCTGCTCCTGTTTCTGCATTTGCAGCTGGGGCTTTCTTTGCATTGAGTGCTCCTTTGTAATGCCCCTCTACTGATCCAATATTTCCCAATCCACGACCGAGTGCCGTAAAAGCAGCTCCGGGATTTGAACCCTGGAACATTTCATCTCCGAGAAAAATCGTAAGTCCATCTTCCTTTCGTCCCTGAATTTCACCAACTGCTCCGCGAATTTTTGCTGCTGCATTTCTCCAAGAGGAAGGAACATTATATTCATCATCCGAAGAACTTCCCTCCATGCTACCACCCATTGCAAGGTGAACAGTTTTTACTGATCCCATGTTTACGGGGAGTCTCGTTGGATCATTTACTAATGAAACCTTTCCATCTTTTTCTGTAAAAATGGAATCTGCATATGGAATCAAGACTGGCCCAAGCACTGGATGACTTAATACGCTTTTTGGATTTTTTGCATCGAGGAAAACTGCCAAATCTTTTGTTGGTGCTTGCTCTAGGGTTGTGGGTTGAACGTTTACCTTTGATGGAACTTTGGCGACTTCGGGAAGCGTATCTTTTGTAAGCATGAATTTGGCTTAGCAAATAAGATCTGACCGTATCACTTGCCAAGTCGTGACGTCAAGATTTTACAACAGGCGTTTATGTGTTGGATTCGCTATTTTCGGGCTATGGGTGGGTATGGATGAGAACGGCGCAGAAGAGGTGAAAATGTTAATGCGCAAAACCTTCCGTGGCTGTTTCTATAATGAATACTCGCTCCAGCTCTCTTCCTTGTGTACCAAAAACGTCAGCGAATTTTTTTCTAAACTTTCTTGAAACTACGTCTGGGTTTTGACCGACGATATATACCGATCCTCTTCGTTGTAATGTCGCTATCATTGCATCGAGATCGCCTGATGGCGAGTCACCTAAGAAAACTTTTGGCTCTCTTTTCATTCCCGATGCGCGATGTAGAACTGCTCGAGCTTTTTCTTTGCCAGACAAAGGCATTCCATCTATTTCTGGCCTTAGCATAACCCCATTCTGCCTAAGCCGTGTTCCTAAGACGACCTCTCCTATTTGTTGATCATTCAGAAAATCATAATCTGTTTCTCTGATGAGCGTCTTTGCAATTCCCTGGAGATTTGCTGTTGCCACAACAGTCGGAACTCCCGAACTCGCCAAATAATGAAGTACTTGTCTTACCGGCTCTATTATAGGAAGACTCTGATCATACAACTCAAATGGAGAGTCTTTCCCCATCACTTCTCTAACATACTCAGCTGTTACTTGTTGGCGACCATCTCTCCTGAGCTGGTCATACATTGGAAATGAAACATACTTTTTGTTGTTATCAGGATCTTTTGATCTTTCAACCACCTTTTCGGTTAATTCTCTGATTTTTCCCGGCTCTCTTCCTGCAAAAAATCGAGTCCTCATGAGAAGCATTCCGTTCATTTCACGTTTTAATAACGGATCAACCTCTACGATAATACGATCCATCTCGAGCATTTTTCGACCAAACTCCTTCATGATCATCACAAATATTCTTGAATTTGGGTTATTTTTATGAGTCTGCTGAAGATGAAATAACCTAATGACATCCGTATATAAATCGAGAAGAAGCTTGCAGTGTACGGACTTCAAATCTGGGTATCCAGAATCTGCCCACTCCTGAATTTTCTTCAGATAATCCTTCGGCAAGAGAAGTGCCTTGAACTCCTGGGTACTCATATCCCAAAACTCCTTGTCTTGAATTTTTTCGAAAAATACCAAAACTCCGAGATCATTTCCCACCATCGTATGATCCATGTCCGAAGCTGCCATCGCCTGTCCTTTTGATGGACCCTCGGCAATGCTCGTCGCTGGCTCAAGGAGATCTTGCTCCTGCCCATCGCTCATTCGGTAGACTTTTTCTGATTGGCTGATATTTTGACTCATTTAAAATTATTTAAATTTAATATTATTCGACTATCTAATGCTCTGACTATCCTCAAGCATTGTTGCGAATGCGTCTATTGCATCCGGCAAATCACTGAGTGAAATCCCTTCTGTTTTCTCCGCCATTTTTACATAATGGAAGGCTACATTGTCACCGCGAGGCTCTCCTCTATCAATATATCCCTCTACCATTCTTTCCATGGCCTTATAAATAGTTTTGATTTCTCCCATTGCATTCGCCTTTTTTTCCATGTCCGGACTTGTCATGCCAATAAGACCACCGATCGGACGCCTATCGTCTACTGAAATTACTCTAAGTCGCACGTCTATACAGAGCTGCTGCACATCCTGACTATCGAGATATGCGATGTGCTCTCGCATGGCCTTCGTACTCTTCCTGATGCCTACTGCGAGCTCGCTTATTGTTTTTGGCCTATCTCCGAGCACTAATTTTTTCGCTGCATCTACAACGCCCCTTAATCTATTATTCATACGTCATTTTTATCATATAGGCTGGCTATATTAAATAATTATTGCCTTTTTGTCAATACCCCTAACGGGCTTTGAGCTTCTCTTCCCCACGCGAATTTAAAGCTTAATAATTCCGTTTTTGCTCAGGCTCATTCTGGGGCGATATGTTGATAGAAGCTTTCTGAACAAAACATCGAAGTACTCCCGTCATTCTCGTTGATTGTATTAACCCATCATTCGTGCTATATTCTTCTTAGCGATTGAAATCGCAGAAAAGCACAAAACAAACAGAAAATTGATCGGCATTCATTATCGGAAGGAAAAGCCAAAAAAATGGGACTTTGTACGCAAATTGCACAAAGCCTGTTTTTCAGTGCATTTTTAGCGTGATTTCACACATCTTTTGCTCTCGTTTTATTCATCACCTAACTCATATCAAAAATATGAAAAAACTTTATAGGTTTTTATCTTCAATGGCGATCGCGGCTTCTCTTGTCTTTAATCTCTCTGGTCCAATTACTGCGCTTGCAGCAACGACACCATCTCTCGGCTTAGCGGTAACATACGGTGTTCTTTCGAGCACATATACTAATACCACTGCAACTACGATCAATGGAGACGTGGGTTTCACAACACCACCTGCCGTTGTTCCTGCGGGCGTACATCCAAATTATGGACCTGGCGCACCTTATGCTAACGCAGGCGCAGATCAAGGCATTGCATTATCAAGTCTCACTTCTCAGCTATGCACCTTCACATTTGCAGCTGGAGCCATCAACCTCTCTACTGATGTGACGCATGGTATTGCCGGCGTATATGCACCTGGAGTCTATTGTAGTTCAGGAGCAATGAATATTGGCGGTCCACTTACGCTTAGCGGTAGCGGAACCTATATCTTTCGACCAAGTGGCGCACTTACTTCGACAGCTGGATCTGTCGTTACCTTGGCTGGAGCATCAGCATGCGATATTTTCTGGACTCCAACTGAGGCGATAACTCTCGCTGCTAATACAACATTCATCGGAACAGCTATCGATGATGCTGGCATTACTGTCGGCGCAAATACCATTTGGACTGGAAGAGCTTTAGCATTTGGGGGAACCGTTACGACTGATACGCATGTTCTTACCGTCCCAACATGTACTATTCCTCCAGTTCCAGCCACTTTGCATGTTATCAAAACTATCATAAATGGGAGTAGCAGTGCTCTTCCTTCTGATTTTTCTCTCCATGTAAAAACTTCTGGAACGGATGTTGCCGGAAGTCCAATGCCTGGCGCAAGCGCACCTGGAACATCGTATTCACTTTCTGCGGCCACTTATATTGTGAGTGAAAATCCAAACGCCGCCTATACGCAAACTTTTTCAGGAGCCTGCAATTCAAGCGGAAGCGTTACGCTTATTTCTGGTGATGACAAAACGTGCACCGTGGTTAATACATTGATTCCACTGGCTATGATCCCAATATCACCTGGATCTGGACCTGGAGTAGTCATAATCCCTACGCCTGTCGTCCCTACGATAACTCCTGTCGCTACAACTCCAACTCCTACCACAACCACTACTGCTCAAATTTTCACTACAGCTGCACCTACTTCCGATCTAGTTCTCGACCCCACATCAACTGCACCAGTACCAGGATTTCCAAAGACTGGCGCTCCTGCTCAGGACAACACTCTTCCTTGGAATCTTATCTTTCCTGCAGTCATTATCTTCGGATCTATCTTCTACGTTCTTCGAAAGAAGCAGGCGTAATTCTTATTATATATTTTATTTACTATCATTTCTCATATGGAAAACAAATTTAAGAAAGGACTCATCTTGGGTGGACTTCTCGCAGCTGCGGCTACTATCGGACTTGTCATGAGCGAGCCAGGACAAGAGCTTATGAGGATTTGCAAAAGGATCTCAAGAATCTCGCAAAGAAGTTGAAGAAGAATCTTCATAAACTCGAAGATGTCACCAAGGAACATTTCGACAAACTCGTTTCTGAAATTGTTGAAGAATATGCTCAAAAGAAAGAGCTTGCTGGTGAGATCAAAGATGCTTTTATTTCCACATTACAATCCAAATGGAGCGAGATGGAAAAAGAATATCTCGATGAAAAAGACGGAGAGCAATAACAGGAGAAATGCTGAGCGGTATGCTGATTATTAATCCTTAAAATCACTCTATATGTTGTGGACTATTGCCGTTATCTTGATCGTCTTGTGGGCTCTCGGATTAGTTACTGCATATACACTTGGTGGTTTTATCCACATCTTGCTCGTTCTCGCTATCGTTACCGTGCTTATCAGGATTATTCGTGGAGAAAAACCATTACTTTAAATTTATGAAAATCTCAAAGCGGTCGATGTATATAGCGAGTGTTGTTATTGTTACTGGCATCATATTCTCTTCAGTAGCTATCTTGCGTACTTTCGCGGAACCATCCTCGAGCATTGCTTCTTCAGCACAGACAGGCTCGGGGATTCCGATTCATATCAACATTCCGAAGGCCAATGTTAGCGCCACTCTCGAGCAGATAGGCCTTACTTCTGAGGGCGATTTAGATACACCAAAAGATGCTACAAATGCCGGCTGGTACAAACTCGGGACACGACCTGGAGACATCGGTAGTGCCGTCATTGATGGGCATTTCAGCTGGTACAATAACGTCTCTGCCGTCTTCAAAGATCTGCACCTCTTGCAGATTGGCGACAAAATTTCCATTCTTGATTCGAATGGAGCGACCACAACTTTTATCGTACAAAAAACTCAAATTTACGATCCGAACTCCGATGCTTCAAGCGTCTTCACTTCCACTGATGGAAAAGCACATTTGAATATCATCACCTGTGAAGGAACCTGGGATAAAGTTACTCAAACGTATTCCGGAAGACTTGTCGTATTTGCGGATAAAGAATAGCTCTACAAATCGACCTTATCTTTGAAGAACATATAACATCGAAAGTCTAAATCCTTCCTGAATATTTTCGCATGTCACTATTGCTGGAGCTCGCTTGAGGGAAACAAGACCGTTGCCCCTCGCTCCATCAGTACTGACTTGGGATCTTTGAATTTGTTCCCCTTGAACTCCTCTTCCAGGATCAGTAACAGAAAAAAGAAAACCTTGATCGTTCGTTTGCAAATCAATCGCAACGTCTCCTCTTCGGCAAAAATCTGAGCCGTGCTCTATGGCGTTCATCACCGCTTCTGTAAAGGCTCCGCCCGTTGGGTATGGCTTAGTGAAACGAGAGGCCTGATCACGCAATGCAGGATTTTGAATACCTCGAACAAAAGGCGTTATACCCGCGTCTTCCCAGGAATTTACCGCTTGCTCTAGGCTAATCCTTGCCATTCCTTCTGCTCTTATTTTCTGAAGAAAATCTATATAAGCAGCTGATGCATTGAGCATGATTCTTTTTGACGTCGTAGGTGCACCAAAGATTCCTTCTATTCTTTCTGGTGTTATTCCGGGGATGATCATTTGTATCGAATATATCGTTTAAGTTTGATACTTTAACATGAAAATTCGATTTTGTAAATATCTCGGTGTGCAAAGCTGGATATTGCTCGGACGTCCGACGCGGTAAAGCTGAGGCGTGGCTGCCCTCCGTGTTCGGGGCGGTACCATGGATTTGGATTTATAATTTGACAATAATTCCTTGAGGCCGTGAAGTTGGCTATAGCCTCTGATTCTTGATTTATTTTTAATAATATGTTCTAATGCATCCCTCGTAATTACGATACGCAAAGATGGCAAACATACACATGATCGGCGTGCATCATGCCGATCCAAATGGTGACCGGAAGCTCGACAAGACCCTTAAGCGAATTAAGCCTGATCTTATTTTGGTTGAGGGTTCTCAGGCAACTGAAGAGACAGACAAGATCTTCAGAGCTACTCTCCTGCAAGGCCTTGCTGCTAGCGGTCTATCTCGTGAAATGCAGCAAGCCCTTCTTTATGATCGTGGCGATGGCTATGAGTGGAAAAGAATTAAAACCTATGCTCGCCAATATCGTGCGCGATTTGATTATCTGAATGACGAGACTCAGCATGCAATAGCCTTTCAGCCTGTTGATGCTGAGGAAATTCGAATGAAAGCTATTGAAGAACTTGCCTATCTCCTTGATCCCGAGCATGTCGGTAAAATTCATGAGCTCAATGCATCTCTTGCTCGCATAAATGAGCTTGTTGACTGTCTTCACCGAACATTCACAAACACTCCGAGGGAGCATGAACTCGCAGGGCATATGCCAAAACCTGATGCACGCGATGCCACCATGGAAGCAACGCTTCGTCAGCACATATCCCAGAACACCCGCGCACGTATTGCAACGGTCACTGGATACGCCCATATAACCTCTCGACCAACTCGCGATAGTTTTTATGATCGCGTCGTTGATCTGAAACCTGAGCGGATATTTCAGTTTGTGGGATAAAATAAATTTTGACTTTTTCTCGAAATGGCGTATGATTATTTTTTATAAAGCTATGGAAACCTTCTTACTACAAACTGCCGCGACATACTACGAACTCACCTCAGACGTGAGCTGCTGGTCTTATTGACCTTATTTCATCATTCAATGAAATTCCAAGCCCCACGTCTGCGACGTGGGGCTTTTTTTATTTTGTCATATTTTTACACATGCATAATGTTATTTTTACCGATAACGCGAATCAAAAAGATTTGCTTATCATCAACCAACACGGCGGATCTCCTCATTTTAAATTTCCCGATGAGATCCAAAAAGCTTTCGACACCTTGGGCCAACCATTTCGCGACTTCCTAGAATTAGAACGCGATGTGGGCGCCACGGAACTCGCACAAACTATCTTCGATCTGAGTTGTCGAATGGGCCTACGTGTCGCAAGGATCGATTGTCCTGCGCCGCGCGCCATTGTCGACATCAACCGACGACCACACCTATCTTCGAGCGTAGAGCTCCCTCCTGCGCTTCAGGCTCAAGTTGAAATAATTCATCGCGCAACTACTAAAGAAATACTCGATTGTATACGAGAAACACATCCTCGTATCGTACTCGACGTTCATACGATGTCTCCGATTGCGCCTGCGCTGAGCCCAAAACTTTCCCTCGAAGATGCGAGAAGTTTTTCCGCTCACGTAGATGCTTGGAACTTTGCAGCTCGCACCATCTCTCAATCATCAACGGCTGGTCGTCGACCAACATGCATTATTGATTCACTCAATACGCATGAAATGATTGGCAATCACCGCCTGAGCGATGAACTCAATGAGACCTTCAATGCGCCCGGAAATCCACTTACTCATGCCGAGAGAAACAAACCCTTTGCACCGACTTCTGAGCGCCACCAGGGTCAACTTTTCATTGGTGATGGTCGCGGAGTGGCTGTCGATATTAATAAAAATGATCTCACCGACACGCCTCTCTCTGGCATCGACATGGCGCACTTGCAGCTATCTGATGCAAAAGTTCACTTCATTGCGCGCCTAATCACCAACTCAATCGCAAAAGTTCTTCACCACTAATCTTTTATTTCTTTTACGTCGCGGTAGTTTGACGAACGGCCCTCCTCATACTTTGAAGGGGGCTATTTTCATGCCACTTCCTCAAGCTCATCCCTTACGGCCAGAAGAGTAGCGCTCACCGTATTGTCCTCCAATACAGGACCGTGATCTTGCATTAAGCGATATTTATTAACAATCATTCCTCTCGTATCTCCAAATCCAATTCTCTCCAGATGCCCTTCAGCAATGAGTTGGTGCGCCGTTCTTATGTCGCAATTTCCAACAACATGACGCCTAGAATCCAAAATAGATACAGTACTTCCGGCTACTTCTAAAATATATCCTTTGGATAATAAATCCACCACGCCATCCCTCTCGAGCGTATTCGAGGATGATTGCACTAACTCACGCACGGGAAAAGGATAAGAATGTGACATCGTTTTATAATTAACCCGCAGAATATTACCCCATTGATGATTTTTTTCAATGGTTCTGGGTTGGAGCTCCTTATTGAACGATGTTCGGACTGAAATAGCATGTAGATCATGAGCATAGCCTCTGATAGGGTGATAGTTGACAAAAACGACATTTTTGGTAAAATGAACTTCATTATGGATATTGTCTATGAAATCTCACGAACAGCCAGGGGGTAATGAAATTTCAAGAAGGAGTTTTTTTCAAATTTCCGCAGCTTTTGCCGCCGGATTCCTATTACCAGAAGAGGCTTTGGCTGAATCTTCCGTTGAAAAAATTCCTAAAACTCATTTGGTACCGACGGAGGAAAGATTTATCAATGGGGAATTTGTATATGAACTTCAAAATGCTGCCAACGGCCGTATCGGCGAATTTTGGCCGGTACATACCATGAATTTGGTCACAAAAGAAACTGATCCGGGCATCTTTAACGGTCATACGGACGATCTTTTAGTCACGCTGAAGGGCGTTGCAACTGCTCCAGATGGAATGACCACAGGCTATTCAGGAAAATATAAAATGGAGGGCAGAGCGCTTGCTGGTGGTCGCGAATGCGGAGATGGAAAAGTGTACGATTATGGGATTGTTATCGCAGACAAAAAAGGTGTTACTTTTACTCATGCCCGTGAACATCAAACTGATTTCGAGAGTCTTTATACAGAAGCAAAAAAGGGTCGGAAAAATCTCTTCTTTTTACCGAGTATTTTTCGGAATGGAAAGTTTTTATCATCTGCAAATGTCGTTGATAAAGTCCTTGTTCGCAGAGAAACTTCCCGGGGAACACAAATCGGGGTTATCCATTTTGATTCCCTCAAGACATACAATGAAGCAAGGTTAACTGTTTTAGGTTTAAACAGGCCAGGTGCTTCTAAAACAACTCATATTTATTCACTTGATGGTGGTCCAACTTGGGGAGAAAGCGCAAAAGATGTTGAAGCAAAAGGTTCTCGGAAAATTATAAAAAGAGGGACTTCAGATAAAAATGCTGTAACAAATTATTTGGTATTTTACTAAAAATCACTTTTTAAAATCATAAAAGAGTGGCTCGAATAAGCCCTTAATAAGAGCTTGGAGCTCCATCGTGGAGGATGTTCGGACTGGGATGCAGTTACACGCCGTTAATTAAAGTCTCTGTCGCGGCCATCACTCCTTCTATTGAAGGTGAAACTTTTGGATGAATTTTCTTCACGAGATTTATTCGGTAGGCGTTATGAAAATCATCCCGTTTTTCATGAGGAACATTTTTAAAAATGTAATCTTTCTCTCCATTAATCTGACCAATAACAATTTCGCTATCTCCGGCTAAAACTTCACTCAGTCGCTGTGCGTCTTCATCGGTTTGCGGACGGTAACCGTTGTTATATAGCCAGCGAATCGCATTGAACTGTGCTACGTTGGCATATGATGTTAGAGTTTTTTGCCTTTCTGTTGCGCGTTCTTGCATGAAGCTCTCGGCAGCCTGAAGTACCATATTGCCAAATCCCTGGCCCCGAAACTTTTCAGGTGTCCAACGATCAACCATATCAAACATATTGCCCTTATCGATAAGGCGAAGTCCGCTTACTAATTTTTTACTACCCAACAAAGCAGATTTGGCGCTGTTCGGATTGTCCGTATCCCCACTCTTTACTCGTCCTCTTGCGAGATCAAAATCTGTACAGTGAAAATCTTGGCTCACAAAAAATGTTAACGGAGCTTCTTCGCACACTACGTTGGCCCTACATTCATCCGGTTTCAGTGATTTTTGAGCAATGGTATTCATCTTCTCCTGCGCACTCTTTTTATCGACGTTGAGTTTTTCAATTTCGGGCTGCTTCGCATCTGCAGGCCTTCTGCCTTCGTAGAGGCTCCACACGTCGTCGAAGTTAATTCTTTCTGGAAATTCAAGCATAATAAAGAGACTTATATCGCTTCATTATACCATTTTTTACATGATTTTTATAGTGCTGGGTCGGAGACATGCTGAAATGAGTCTTTAGATAGTACAAGGTTACTTATAAATGGCTTAAAAAGCCCTTAATAAGAGCTTGGAGCGGGTAACGGGAGTCGGACCCGTTTCTTCAGTTTGGAAAACTGACATAATAACCGTTATACGATACCCGCGAGTTGTGAATGAAAGGCGAGGCCGAAGGCCGAGCCTAGAAGCTAATTAAAGCTACTACATTTCTTGATGCGAGACCGAGTTTACTTCACCTTCCGAGGTTTTGCAAGGGGGTCAAATCAGCTTTGGTGTTCAGTTTAGAAAAATGTTAACTTTTTGAAATAATTATGTAATGCTCCTGAGATATCCTATCCTTCATGGATAAGGATTTTTCAAAATGGAATACCAGAAAACAACTCCTTCATACGGGCAATAAATACCCTTTCTTTCATGAACGAGAAGTTTGGTACTGTCATCTAGGTGCTAATATTGGATATGAACAAGATGGAAAAGGAGAAGATTTTTTACGTCCGATTCTCATTATTCGGAAATTTAATAAACAAATTTTCTGGGGAATTCCGCTTACTACGAGTTTCAGAAAGTCTTTTTATTATAAAGAACTTCCTGCCATTGCGGGTAGAAAAAGTTATGCTGTACTTTCTCAAATCCGCCTCATAGATGCCAAAAGACTGAGTTATAAAATAAGTACCATTTCAAAAACGATTCATCACGCAGTGTGCTTTTCGATTTCTTCTATTTTGTTGAATTTTTAAAAACCCCACCTCTTTCGAAGTGGGTCGGGCCGAAGCCATTTGTAGTAAAATCGTATCAAAAATATTTTCGATAGTCAATTAAGCCTCTTTCGGAGCTTGAGCCTGATCCGGCGCTGTTGTCGGCGCTACGTCAACGACTGGCTTCGCGTCGAGATAGTCCATCTGAATTGGCATGACAGGAAGATTTGGCTCTGGAAGTTCATAGGTTTGACCTGGAGCTGGGACTTCGACGTTGGTGAAGCCTGACTCTTTGAGGAATTCTGCGAAGTCGAGACCCTGACCTTCTTCACCGTGAACGAGGAAGATCTTTTTCAAGCCCTTGAGACGCTTGATGTAATCGAGCAAGTCGGATCGATCTGCGTGAGCAGAAAAGGCATCCATTGTGATAATTTCTGCCTTTACATCGTAGGCCTCGCCAAAAATATTTACATTCTTGATGCCATCATGAAGTTTGCGACCGAGTGTGTTTGCGGCTTGATATCCGACAAGTAAGACTGCGCTCCGCGGATCTTCAATATTATTCTTGAGGTGGTGGAGAATTCGTCCGTGCTCACACATGCCTGATGAAGAGATAATAATCATCGGACCGTTGAGATCATTCAAGTGTTTCGATTCATCGACAGAGTTTGTATATTTGAGACGACCAAAACCAAATGGATTTTCACCGTTCTTGAGAAACTCGTCGTAGGTTTCCTTGTCCATACATTCTGGATGATTTCGGAACACTTCTGTGACGTTTCCAGAAAGCGGAGAGTCCACATAAATTGGAAGTTCGGGAATCTCCTTTCGCTTCCAGAGCATGTTGAGATAGTAGACAATTTCCTGAGTACGTTCGAGTGCGAATGCTGGAATAATCACACGTCCACCTCGCTGTGCAACTCGATTGATAATGGCTGCTAGATCCTGTTCTACCGTCTGAATTGCTTCGTGAAATCGGTTTCCGTATGTTGACTCACAAATGAGATACTCTGTCTCCGGAAGGAGCTGTGGATCACGGAGAAGTGGTAAGCCTTTGCGACCAAGATCACCTGTAAATCCAATCGTGTATCGAGCGTTTTTTTCTTTGTCATTTACGATGAGATGGATTTGCGATGATCCGAGAATATGGCCGGCATCATAGAGTGATGCGACGACTCCATCTGAAACCGTTGTTGCGCGTTCATATCCGAGACCCACAAAGTGTTGCATCGTTTTTGCAGCGTCTTCGGTTGTGTAGAGAGCTGGCTCACAAGCTTTATTTTTCTTGCAGAGATATTCTTCTTCATGCTCCTGAATTGCGGCGCTATCTGCGAGCATGTAGAGCGCGAGATCTCGTGTTGCGAACGAGGAATAAATACTTCCCTTGAATCCGCTCTTGACGAGGTATGGGAGGTTTCCTGAGTGATCGATGTGTGCATGAGAAAGGAGTACCGTATCAATCTCCTTTGGATCGAAAAATTTGAAGTCGCGGTTTTTTTCCGCAGACTCCTTTCGATTTCCCTGCGCCATACCACAATCAAAGAGAATCTTTTTTCCATTCACCTCGAGGAGGTGACGTGATCCAGTAACTTCTCTTGCTGCTCCGCAGAATGTGATTTTCATGTGTTTTTATTTTACGTTTTTCTTCTCATCATTATACCAGATTTTAGCTTTGATAGCAAGGTGGCTAAAGGTGGCTTACTTATACTATTCCCAGCTTGGCTGGCTGTGATGAAGGTCGATTGGATGTTCGATGATATGGATCGATTTGTCGGTCGGATCCGTTGAGAAGTCAGCTTCAATAGTCATGCCTTTCTGGGTCTGCTCACTCCAGTACTGGTCAAAAATGAAGTTCCCGAGAGAGTAGACGATGGGTGCATTTTTGTAGGTTTCGATGGTCTGAGGAATATGCGGGTGGTGACCGATAATAAGGCTTGCCCCGGCGTCGATAAAGGCGTGGGCGAGGGTCTGTTGACGCTTGGATGGAGTTTTCTGGTACTCGATCCCCCAATGAATCTCAACGATCGTGTAATCAACTTGTGGTGCGATTTTTGCGATCAGAGTACGGGCGGCTACATCGTCGAGACGACGAGTAGCGTCATGAAATCCAATGAATCCGAACTTTTTCCCTTTAATAGTTTCAATGAGAACGTCTTGTTCGGTTGGAAGAATGGGGTGGCCGAAAAATTTCACACCCGCTTCTTCGAGATAGTGACGAGTTGACACGAGACCTTTGTCTCCTTGGTCGAGCATGTGGTTGTTCGCAATCGTGACGGTATCAATTCCATTTCGTCTGATAATTTCTGCGGTGTCGGGAGCAAAACCGAAACTCATTCCCGTTTGTGATCGATTAGGAATTTGTACGACTGGACCTTCGAGATTGGCTATAACTGAGTCAAAATAACCGCTCAAGAAATTAGCTCCTGGGCCGGTTGTCGCATGAGCTTTCGCAAATGGATAATTGAGATCGTGTGCTTTTTCCATGAGTGTTCGCACGTAACGACCAAGCATGATGTCACCGAGGAAGAGTAATTTAATGTTGGATGAGTCTTGAGAAATCAGAGTTTTTGCCATCGGCGCAAACTGTGTCGACTCGGATGGAAGTGACTGTGTGGCTGATGTTTTGATGGAGGCTTGGACTGATGTGACACGAGTATTTTTTGCGTATATCAAAGCAACTGATCCTGTTATGAGAATCGCCATTACTGCTGTTAATATCGCAAGAGTGAGTTTTTTGTTCATAAGGACTTAAGCATGTCGTCGAGTTTTCCCTCTTCGTCGAGGAGGTGAAGGTCGTCAAATCCTCCAACATGTTCTCCGTTGATAAATATTTCTGGAAATGTTCGTCTGCCGTTTGATCGCTCGAGCATTTGTGTGCGAAGTGCTTCGTCATGTTCTGCGTCGTATTCGGTATACTCTATACCTCTTTCGTTGAAGAGATTTTTCGCAGCAACACAATATGGGCAGTTACTTTTTGTGTAGATTTCGACTTTTGCGTTTGCCATATGATATTCGTTATGGAATTGAGGCTCATTTGCGTGGCTATTTTAGCCTTATACAGGCCTAATGTCCATGAGCAGTATCGACAGATTTTTCCTGATGTGCTACACCTTTGCTGATGAAAAAAGGAGAAACTATACCAATGAAGATCGAAAAGTTCGCACTTGGCGGACAGGGTTTGGCGTTTCATGAGTACGAAAAACAACTCGAAGGCCCAGGAAGTGCCGGAAAAACTGAGAAGAGACGAATTCCCGTGTTCATTGATGATGTGTGCGTTGGAGATGAGGCGAATGTGCGACTTACAAAAAAGAAAAACTCTTTTGCAGAAGGAAGGGCAATAAAAATTACCCAACCGAGTCCCGACCGAATTGCGCCGAGATGTAAACATTTCGGCGTGTGCGGCGGATGTACGTGGCAGTTTTTGTCATATGAAAAACAGCTCGCATGGAAGAAACAGTTGGTGCGTGAAACATTGAATCATATTGGAGGATTTTCTGAAGAAGTTTTGGGTCAGGTTTTTCGAGATGTGTGCGGATGTGACGATCCGTGGTTTTACCGAAATAAAATGGAGTGGAGCTTTTCTATTGGACTCGATGGAGTCTTTTCTGGTGGCTTCCATATGCGGAAAATGCACTATGATACCGTAAAGGTTGAAGAGTGTTTTTTGCAGTCGAATGTGAGTGTGAATATTTTCAAAAAAGTACGAGATTACCTCGAAGGACTTCATCGTGCTGGAGTTGGAGTTTCATATAATTCGAAGACGCATCGCGGACTTGTCCACTCGGTGTATGTTCGTGAAGGTAAGCGAACGGGAGAATACATGGTGATCGTTCAGACAACTCCTGAGGAGTTCGATACAGAGGCTTTTTTGGCGGTATTGAGCGAGTTTCCAGAGATTGTTTCGGTCGTGCGAGTTATTGTGCATGAGCAAAAAGGCACACCAAAACGATGGGAAGAAGTTATCTTGAAAGGTGAACATTTTTATCGAGAGGAGTTGTGGATGAGTGATGCGCATGGTGAGAAGTTGGTGCTGAAGTTTCAGATAAAACCGCAGGCATTCTTCCAGCCAAATACAATGATGGCTGAGCGAATTTATGGGCAGGTACTGCAGTTATTACAGGAGTCGTTTTCTTCTGATGCGTTGCGTGAGATGCGTGCGTACGATCTGTATTGTGGAACTGGAACGATTGGAATTGTTTTGAGTCATGCGGTGAAAAGCGTGATGGGCGTTGAACTCAATGCGTCGGCTGTTGAGAGTGCAAAAGAAAATGCAATTTTAAATAATGTTCGTAATATCGAGTTCTTCGTCGGTGATGTGAAAAAAGTTTTGGATGAGTTAGAGTCGAGTCGTGCGGCTGACATTATTGTTGTCGATCCGCCGCGTAGTGGACTTGAAGAAAAAGTTGTTGAGCATATCATTCGTGCGGCTCCAAAAGCCATTCTTTACGTCTCATGCAATCCAGCAACATTCTCAAGAGATGCGAAAATTTTTGCATCACAGGGATACACCCTCACATTCGTTCGGGCCTTCGACCAGTTCCCCCACACCGCACACATTGAAACCGTGGCACTTTTGAAGAGGCAGTAGTATAGTTGGGTCGACACCCACTTTATCAACCTCACTATGAAATACCTCGCTCAACGTTTTCTTGCGCTTTCTATTCTCGCTCTTTTTTTCCTTTCATTCGGAAGTGCACCGAGTGCTTCGGCTTTTACGGCAACTTCTGGAAAAGATGTTTCTCTCAAAAATCCGCTTACTGATGACTTTTATGCCGTTGGTGGTGAGATCGATATCGATCAACCTGTAACAGGAGATATTGTCGTTCTTGGTGGTGTTGTAAATATCGCCGAAGATGTTTCTGGTGACGTTCTCGTCTTTGGGGGTCGCGTCAATATCTCTGGAAATGTTGGTGATGATGTAAAGATTTTTGGAGGAAACCTAACGGTCTCGGGAAACATCAAAGATGATCTCGTTGCTGTTGGCGGTATGGTTGAGCTCACGAAAACTGGAAGCGTTGGTGGCACGGTTCTCGTCTATGGCGCTGGCGCGAGTATCGATGGAAATGTCGCAGAAAATGTAAAAGGTGCTGCGAGCATTATGAAGATCAAAGGTTGGATCAACGGCAGTGTACAGGTTGATGCAAAGGAATATCTCAGCATCTCTCCTCTTGCAAAAATTCGTGGTGATCTCAAATACTCATCTGAAAATCCTTCTGTCATTCCAGCCAATGTCGTGAGTGGAAAAACCGAGCGCATGACGCCTCCTGGCGAAATGTACAAAGGTCTTCTTCTTGGCTTCTTTACGGTCGGAATGCTCGTTGTTAAATTATGGAACTTCTTGTCACTTCTCCTTCTCGGAGCACTCCTTTTTATCTTCTTTCCTCACGAACTTCAGAAGTGGCCAGATGGACTTCGAAAGCATTTCTTGAAAAATCTTGGCATAGGATTCATTACACTTACCGCTGGTAGTGCGTTTGTTATTTTCTGTGCTGCTACGCTTATCGGTCTTCCTGTCGCCCTTATTCTTGGGCTTGGAGGTGCGGTTGTCTGGTATACGTCTCAGCTTGTCGCTGGATTGTTTCTTGGAACACTTATCCTCAAAACAAAACCACGATCACCACGACGAACGTACGGAGTACTCGCTCTCGGACTCTTCATTTATGAAGTTATCTCTCTTATTCCAGTTGTCGGACCTCTCGTAACTTTTGTCCTCGTACTCGCGTCTTTTGGCGTCTTGCTACGACGAAAATACGAGTGGGCTCTCGCTCTTCGAGCAGGTAAGAAGTAGAAGAAGCAGGAGTGCTTAATTTTTATTCGGCTCTTTTACTCGGCTCGTAGTTCGCTTTCTTCCATCTGATAAACAGCTGGAAGGTTTCGATAGTAGTTGTTGTAATCAAAACCGAAACCGATGAGAAATGGTGAGTCGTGATATTCGAAACAAGTGTATTTTGGCTTCTTGAAGTCGTGCGAGAGGTTGCTTGTTTTATTGACGAAGACGGCGGTTTCGACAGAACGTGCACCGAGCGAAGCGAGGTGCTGGATAGTAAATGCGAGCGTTCTTCCTGTGTCGATAATATCCTCCACAATTAAAACATCGCGATCTTTTACCTGGGTATCGAGATCTTGAACAAACTTAAAGTCGGCAGATTTAGTTCCGTGTTTATAACTACTCACGGTCATGAAATCGATCTCGACTTTTTCAATATCAAGTTGCACGAGAAGGTGTGACATAAAAACGGTACAGCCCTTGAGTAAGCCAACAAGAAGAAGATCTTTTCCTTTATAATCGCGGGAGATTTGCTGAGCAACTTGTTTGATTTGTTCCTGAATTTGTTCAGGCGTGAAGAGAAGTTTCATCTTTTGTATTATATACCTATGTTCTCGTCTTTTTTATCCTCTTTTGCGTCAGTTGTTTCAATGCCGCTTTGAATTTGGATGCAAATCCCATATCCGTTTTTGCCTTTGCTTCACATTGAGCCAACGTCTCGGCAAGGAACTCTTCGTAGTGGCTCTGTGCTTTTTCTTGGCTTATCTGAGCCGTACATGGACTTATTCCTAATTTTTCAAGCTGTGCACTATCTGCTTCTGAAACCTGACTAACGCCATAGCAAACTTTTGCCTGATTTTTGAAACCATCATCTCCTTCCATCTGTGACAACTCTTTGATATATACATCTGTTCTTCCGTCAAAACCCTCCTTATCCATAAAGACTTCGCTTATCTGGATTGGCGGAATTCTCCTGCTCGCATCTATTACCTCTGTAATCCGTCCTCCTGAAATATACTCTCCGGATTCACTTTTTCGTGACTGTAGCCACCCATTTGCTTGCGCCATTTCACCCGAAATCATTCTTCTTTGAGATACATAACCATCGAATCCTGCATTCATACATGCCTGAAGTTTCGTAACCGTCTCCTGTTGACGAACCTGTACCGACCTTTCTGCTGGCTTTTGCCGTGGGCTTTCTTTCGCCAGTGCTGGACCTGAAATTGATAATGCCGCTGCTACCGTTACAAGACGCGAACCTATTTGATGTATCATAAATAGATAGGTTATGGGTTGCAGTTAAGTAACGATTATCCCTCTTTCTTTTATTTCTTGTCAATTCATTGGCTTTGTTTTGTGGTTTAGCTTTGTATTTTCAAATTTAAACTAACGATATATATCTTTCCGATGCTTTATGAGCAGTAGGATAATTGTATCGTTTTCGAGTTCAAAAATTATTCGATAACTACCAATGCGGAATCGGTAGATATTCTGCATTCCTTTGAGTTTTTTAGCGTAAAAAAGTGGATTTTCTTGTTTTATGAAAAATCTCAATCTTTCTTTTGTCTGTTTTTGAGCGTGATTTGAAAGTTTTTTGAGGCACTTCAAAAAATCTTCAGAATAAAGAAAACTGAACATGCGAGTACTTAAAGAATCTCTGAGAGAGATTTTAGCGTACCCTTCTTGCTATTTTTTAAACTTTTTCTTAATTCTTTCTGAAATTTTGGTTTCAAATCTGCCTGCTCCTCCATGAGATCGTCGAATTCAGCTTTACTTAGAAATATCCCAATCTCTTTACCGTTTTTCACAATACGAATAATCGATCCGGTAAGAGCTTTTGACGGATTCCTCTGGAGTTCTGACATCGAAACTATCTTTTCCTTTTTGAGAATGGCACTCAGAGACATATAAAAAATCTACGTAATATTTATAGTGGAATATTACTATATATTGTATGTAATTTCAAGGTTTTTATATCTGTTCCTTCACCCACTCGATCGCCTGTTCTTTCGTCGTGAGTTCTTTTGCGAGTTGTTTTTCGTGGAGGGCGTGCGCGAGTTCGCCGATGCGAGGGCCGGTTGATAGGCTAGTTATTTCCATGATGTCGTGGCCAGAGAGGAGTGGCTCCGGTGGATGTGGCATGTCGCGAAGATCGCTGTGATAGAGGTCGAGAATTTGGTGATAGAGGTCGAATTCTGCAGGATTGGTACCGGCGGCGTCTGCGTGAAATACCTCCATGAGTTCGAGAAAGAGTGGGTGGTGAAACCACTGGAGACGTTTGTGTTGTGGCATGTCGATGAGCTGAACCATCATCATGTGATGCTTCGTGAGCCAAGCGACATGATCGATCATGCGACGAGAAAACTTGAGGCGCTGCATAATGTCTGTCGCGATTTCTGATGAGCGCGTGGCGTGATGGTCGAATCGAATTCGATCATCTGCGGCTTCAAATGTTTCCGGTTTTCCGATGTCGTGAAGGATTGTCGCCCAATGAACCTCGAGCGATGGAATTGGATGTGTAGAAATTTGTGCCTCTGGATCTGGCGTGTGAGATTTCGGTGTTCTTAGAGATTCGATCGAGCGCATGGCGTGCTCCCAAACGTCACCTTCGTGATGATACTGATGCGGCTGAGCGACACCCTTCATTGCAACCATTTCTGGCATGAGAATCTCAAGAACGCCTGTGTCTTCCATTTCTTCAAAAGCGGTTCGTGGATGCTTTGATAGAATCATCTTGTTGAGCTCGTCGGCGATACGTTCGGCAGAAATCTGCGTGACATGTTCGGCGTTTTTTTTGATAGCCTTGTAGGTTTCCGGATGGTATTGAAACTGGAAGGTATTTTTCATGCGGATTGCACGAAGAATTCTGAGGTAGTCTTCCTTGATGCGAGTTTCCGGATCACCAATAAATCTGATGAGCTTTTCATCAAGATCTTTTTGACCGTCGACGTAGTCGTAAATTTTGTCGGCTATTGGATCGTAAAACATCGCGTTGATCGTGAAGTCGCGGCGGCGTGCATCTTCTTCTGCGTCGGTGAAGATGATCGCGTCTGGACGACGTCCATCGGATGATGATGCATCAGATCGGAATGTTGCAATTTCGAAATAGTGACCGTCAACAATCACACTTACCACACCGAACTTTTTTCCAACAGGAATCGTTTTATCAAACATACCTTCTTCGCCGAGCGCCTCGATCTCTTCCGGTTTTGCAGAGGTCGCAATATCGAAATCTTTTGGAGTAATTCCAAGGAGCATGTCGCGTACACAACCACCTGCCCAGTAAGCTTGGTAGCCTTTTTTCTGGAGTTTTTCGACGATGGAGAGGGCGGTTGGTTTCATAGCCTGTTGTGAATCAAGAGCAGAACAATGTACAATACAGATACTTTTTTATTGTACCTTATGGATTTCCAAAAACGAAGTTATCGTACGATCTTCATCACTGCAACGGTTATTCTTGGGGCTGCCATAGCTTTCATCTTCTTTTGGATATATAACTCGAAGTCTGTGTCGCAGCCAGTAGTACCATCAGCTACTCAGCAGGGCCCATCTTCTGCTTTTTATCTCGCAACGCGCAATGACAATCCTACTGCTAACGATCGGTCTGATACTTCTGATCGAGAGATGGAGTACAAACTTTCTACGGTTGAGGTTCAATCATCTTTCGTTGAGTCTCCGCTTGGGACGATTCATCCGAGTATTTTTTCGAGTGCGTTTGGATATCGCGATGGTGGTATTTATTTTGTAAATGCTGAAGGCGAACTTGCTGCATATAGTATTGGAAGTGGTTTTACGAATGTTGTAAAAATACCTGATATCAAGCCAGTTTTTGGATTCTTTGATGAACACAGTATGTATGATTTTATTCTTTCTGGTGATACGATTACCTATCTTCAGGGTGGATGTACCGATAGTCAGTCATGCGATCTTCGACAATACAATTTCGCTACTAAAACGATGTCGCCAATCGTAAGCCATCTCGAGAAGAGTATGAATATTTCTGGCGAGACGACGATAAAGTTACATGATCGTGATCCGAAAACCGTGACATTGCTTAAGACGCGCAATACTGCAAAAGGTGGATATGCTGACCTTGTTCAAGTTTCATTGGATACAAAAAAACAGACCGTTACGAAGACGGTGGAGTTTGGTCTTCATGAAACAAGCACACCAAGTGATACGATTTTTACCAAAACTCTTTCGTGTGAAGGAATTACGGCAACAGAAAAAATCGTCGATGTTCCAAATAGCGGCGATGCCGATATGCAAACTACGATTACACTTGCTGATGGCACGAGTAAGTTCTGGATGCCAACATATATCGTCGGATGTGTTACGCCGCCGTATCTTCAATAATTATTTCTGAGTTACTTATTTTTATGAATATTCTTGCTATCGAATCCTCTTGTGATGAAACATCTGCTGCTGTTGTAAAAAATGGCACAGAGGTTTTGTCGAATGTGATTGCTTCGCAGGCGATGATGCACAATGCCACCGGAGGCGTCGTGCCGGAGGTGGCGGCGAGAGAGCACGTGAATAATATTATTCCCGTTATTGATAAGGCTCTCGCAGAAGCGAACATTACATTGGCAAAAATTGATGCGATTGCGGTGACATATGGACCAGGACTTGGTGTCGCGCTCGTGATTGGCACTTCCGTTGCCAATACCCTCGCGCTCATCATGCAAAAACCACTCATTCCGGTGAAACATATTTATGGCCACGTCTACGCGCCTTGGCTCGATTCTAAGAAGTCAGCGCAGTTTCCAATCCTCTCTCTCAGCGTAAGTGGCGGGCACAATGAACTCTTTCTCATCAAAGATCATATGGAGTTTCAGGTTCTTGGTGAGACGGCCGATGATGCGGCTGGCGAGGCATTTGATAAAGTTGCGCGCATGATTGGACTTGGCTACCCAGGAGGCCCCGTTGTTGAGGCTGCTGCGAAAAAAGGAGATCCACATGCATTCAATTTTCCGAAGGCTTCGTTCTCTGATGGACGACTCGACTTCTCTTTTTCGGGACTCAAAACGGCGATTCTCTATCACCTTCAAAAAAATACATCACGACTTACTGATAAGAGATTTCTCGCGGATACGGCCGCGAGCTTCCAGCGAGCGGTCATTGAGGCACTTTCATCTCGTGTTTTCACGGCACTCGACACCTATCCGGATATCAAAGAAGTCCATGTTACTGGTGGCGTTTCTGCCAATTCTGCCCTTCGTGAACACATTGAACAAGGACTGAAAAACTGGAATAAAATAAACGGAAAAAACATCTCCTTCCGTACCCCCGCGAAGCTTTCTTATTGCACGGATAATGCTGCGATGATTGGTGCGGCTGCTTATTTTGAATTCCAAAAGAATCCTACTCGTTACGAGACGTTTGAGTTTGTAGCTCCGAGAGCATCGTTTGATTAAGACTTCTTAAGTTCCCTTGTCTTTTGGCTTTTTTATGGTAGCCTCTAGCCGATTTTCTCAACTTTGTTACGATATTTTTCCATGAATATCCCCCCATCCATTTCACGAACAGCCTCACGACTAGCTTTGACCGCTAGCTTATTTGCTGGTCAGGGGTGCGATACCTCTGACGTCCCTCAGGGCTGTATGACAACTCAAAATACGGCTCCTCTTCAGGCAGTAAGTAGCAATATTCATACGAAAGCCAAGGCCGCTCTTGACGCTATGACCACCCTCCTTAAGGCTGAAAAAGCACAATCTATCCAAGCTGATGTTACTTTCAACTGGGGTACTCATATCAATAATTTACCCGTTGTTCAAATGGGAAGTTCGTTTATTGAATGCCACACACAGGATCACGACACAACTATTGTTTGCGGAATAGGAACACTTAGTAACAGCAAGGCAACCAATGGCTATAATGCCACAGACTACACTGAGGTTAATGTGGACACTGATAGCGTCATTCTCTACCCTCCTGATAGTGGCAATGCACTTACTATTCAACAATCTCAAGATCTGTGCCAGGCGTCTGATGGTACCCACTGGGGCACTCCCTGCGAGAATGACACTCAAGTTTGCACGGACACTATTGTCGACATCGGCAAACACACTCACCAGGTTTACGATATGTTTACTCAGAAAATCGGAAAACAGCCTTAAAACCGTTGCTTTTTGGCTTTTACGTGCTATACTGGAGGCCGTTTATACCTTCTGTTTTTCTTTTTATGCCGGACAAGACTGTTGCATTGCCATATCAGACTCCAAAAGGTGTTCACGATATTCTTCCGGCAGATCACGAGTACTACACCTACATCAAAAAAGTTATCCGACATCGTTTACGACAAGCGGGTTTTCGACGTATTACGACTCCCATTTTTGAATTTACGGATGTTTTCAAGCAGACACTTGGCGACACGAGTGATGTCGTTTCGAAAGAGATGTACACATTTCAAGATCCTGAAGGTAATAGCCTCACGCTTCGACCAGAAAATACAACTGGCGTCGTACGATCATACATTCAAAATAATATGAGTCAGTTGGCTCAGCCGGTTCAACTCTACTATATCGAGCCATTTTTCCGTTTCGATCAACCTCAGAAGGGTCGATACCGTCAGTTCTGGCAGTTCGGTGTTGAGGTACTCGGCGAGGGCGATCCTGCGCTTGATGCACAGGTTATTCAGCTCGCTTTCCAAATTCTCAAAGACCTCGGCATTGCTGATCTCTTTACGCTACAGCTCAATAGTATCGGTACGTTAGATGCACGAAAGAAATATGTATCTTCACTTCAGGACTACTACTTCGGCAAAGAACGACATCTCTGTGAAAATTGCCAGAGTCGTCTCAGCGTCAATCCTCTTCGACTTCTCGATTGTAAAGAAGAAGATTGTGTTACGCTTGTTAAATTAGCTCCTGCATTGAGCGAGTATCTCGATGACGAATCAAAGGCGTTCCATGCTGATTTGAAAGAGTTCCTCGATGAGCTCAAAATTAAATACGTTGAAAATCCAAAACTTGTTCGTGGTCTCGATTATTATGCGAAGACCGTTTTCGAATTATGGGATGCTTCCATGAACTCACAGAACGCTATTGGCGGTGGTGGACGATACGACTATCTCGTTGAGCTTATGGGCGGAACTCCAACTCCTGCCGTTGGATTTTCTATGGGTATCGAGCGAATTATTGCCAACATGAAACGTGCAAAAATTCGAGTTCCTCACAAGGATGAGGTTCACGTCTTTGTCGCACAGCTCGGCAAGGAAGCTAAGAAAAAATCTCTCCCACTCATCATGGAAATGCGTGAACGCGGACTCAAAACCGTTGGTGCACTTGGAAAAGGATCGATGGGTGCACAGCTCAAAATTGCTGATAACTTCCATGCGACATGGACGGTTATCATGGGACTCACGGAAGTTCGTGAGGGCGTTGCTATCATCCGAAACATGAAACTTGGTACTCAGGAAAAAGTAAAATTCGAGAAGACGGTCGATAAACTTATTCAGTTGATCGGCGAAGAGAATCTCGATACCTACCATCCAGGAGAACTTTTGTACGGATAAACGTTCTATGCAATTCCCTGCTCTCCAACGTCTTCAGGATCAAAAACTCCTGTTCCCTTTACGCGATCAGTGACTCTTGCAATCATGTCTGGTAACTCTGCTGGAAGCGGAAGTTTTCCGTTCCAAATTATAGCAAGATTTTTTACCTCTTGTACAAATCTTCCGTGTGGAACGTCTTCTTCGTACGCCTCTGGACTTGCATTATCCGGTATTGATGAATGGGCGAAGAGGCTACTTAGTCGTTCTGCAAACACCTGAAGAACATATGTGTGATACTTTGGTGGATATTTGCCGCACAAGTGTTGAGCTAATTTTTCAACTGGCAATGGCATGGTCCACGTCTTCATAATCACATCTTTCTCGAGCTGCGTTAATTTTCTTAACCAATAGGCCAACTCTCCGGTGAATTGCGGCTGTTCATTATCGACACGAAGTAATGATTCTCGAAAATCGATAAATTTATATTTGAATTCTCCTTTTGTGAGAGCCACAAGGGATTCTATTCCATTTTCAAATCCTGAACTTTTAAAGACGGAAACGAGAGATCCTCCAAGTTCTCGAATAGCTGTTTGAAATCTTGAAAGACCTGGAAGAACTTCGGCGCTACTTGGATATTTTTCTTCAAGCAGTTTTAAGAGGTCGCCTGGTCTATCTAGCAGCGGACAAGCTTCCAAAATCTTTCTGACTTGTTCTGGTCGAATAAGCAGAAGATGTGCGTCGAGTTCGTTAAGAATCATTCGAACCTGGTCGACGTTGTCTCCAACCAGATTTTCATCGAGATTCGCCAAAAGCGCTGAATACTCTCGAATTGTTCTTCCGCTTTCAAGCGGATCCATAAATTCTGTACCCGTATCTTCTCGCTGATTTACGCCCGGTTCGGTTTGCATTTGAGCTGCAAGGCGTGCTGCTGTCCCTACGCTATTACCACCCAGCTGATCGTCAGGGAGAAAGAAACCTGCAGATACTATAGAATCCCCTCTTTCAGGCCTTGGGGGTAGAACCATATCCATAGCGAATGTTGGACGGTCACCTAACGATGGCACCGCTCCTGGTTTGGCTACTCTTGTTACTTCAAATCCTGATTGTGGCAATGCGTCGTTATTGCGTCCATTCACGCCTGGCTCTGTATTTCCCATATATATTTCTTAATAATATAATTCTACGTCAGCTTTGCATTTTCTTGCTGCTGTATGTATTAAAACACATTTTCTGATTTTAATCAATCTTTTTGCCTTTTTTACTGTGATTTTAGCTTTGATTTTGCTGGGATGAGAGCTATAGCTAACCTCTCTTTCCTCGGTGTATACTAGCTTTGATGAAGACTTCGCTTCGAATCTCATATGTGGCCGTTTCTTGCGTATTTTTATTCTCCCTCGTGGCGAATAGCGCTTTTGCTGAGGTGATTGCAAATATCCCCTCTCCCTTTGTTGATGTGCCTACTGATTATGATTTTAAAGGGGCAATACAGTTTCTCAAAGATAAAAAAGTTGTTAAAGGATATCCGGATCAAACATACAAGCCTGATACTTCCGTAACACGTGCGGAGTTTTTGAAGATGGCCATACAGTTGAGCGGAAGGTCTGCGGATGTGAGCGGCATGAAGTCTCCATTTTCTGATGTTGTTCCGAGTGATTGGTTTTTTACTATCGTCCTTACGGCTAATAAACTCGAACTTGCGAAGGGGTATGCTAATGGAAAATTTGGTCCGAATGATCCCATTACTCGTGTTCAAGCGCTTAAGATTGCGTTTATGACGATGCAACTTGCCACGTCGGTTGCTCCAAAAACACTGAAAGATGTTTCGGCTCTTTATGACACCCTTCCACCTGATGTAAGCATTTCGCATTGGGCAATACCATATGTCATGACTGCGAGAAAACTTTTTATCATGACTGATGGCGATAGTGATGGAATGTTTCGTCCTGATGATGTTGTTAATCGTGGTATGGCTGCAGAAATTCTTTATCGAATTTCTCAGGTGCAACTTGCGAAAGGTGCGGCGTTTAATATAACGACTGAGTGGAATACGTATTCTGCTGCAAGTCTGGGAATTACGTTCAAAATGCCAAAAACGTGGGATGTCGTTACGGATGGAAGTCGAGTGACTGTTTGGAAAAAAGATACGGCATTCCCTCTTGATCCTGATTTTGTCACACCGATGGCTGCGAAAATTACCTTCAAAGTTCCGGTCGCGGAAACAAGTACTGATGCTGCTGATTTTTTTGCAAAAGTGAAGACACAGAGCGCTGCTGCTTATCCGAATAAAGAGCTTGTATATGCCAATATGATGATTGATGGTCGTCCGGCGATGCGCGTGAAAGTAACGAGTGATAATCTTGAGAACTGGTATATATTTTTCTCGGGAAATTCTCCAAAAAGTGCCTCTATTTATGGACAGTACGGAGTTAGTACGTTGACTCCGAAGTTACGAGAGACGATGAGAGCTATTGCGGGAACTTTGGTATATACAGAGGGAACAGGAAACGGGGCCTTCGGCGTAGTAGATGAAAAGCTCCGCAGTGATATCCAGAAAAATGTTTTGATTCAGGGTTCTGGAAAGACGACGCTGAATGCACTCGATGATAGTCTCATTCTCGAAACCGACGAGATTGGTGTTGGAACTGGACCGGTTGACTATTATTACAGTGCAAAAATCGATATGACGTTGAAATATGAGCGCGCCTCGGATACGATACTAGCAGTACGAATTGGCAAGACAACTAACTTTTAGTTCATTACGTCCTTGGTATGGCGATGACCTTCATCTGGAAGAAACAACTTGTGATGTTTGTAACAATGTTCATCGTTGTTCTTTTGGGGCTGATCATTGGTGGATTTCTCCATGATCGATTTGGTGTAGATCCACGAGCTACTAAGCAGCCAGTGCCAAAACAAGTTCAGACGAGTCAGTCTACGAGCGATAATTCTAGCGACAGTTCTGCTGTTCAAACACCCTTTCTCTCCTCATTCCCTACTACCAAACCGGGCACAAGTACTCCGCCCAAATCTCCTGTAAAAAAATAATTTTTCTCTTTTATGGATTCTACATTCCCAATCGAACAACACAAGAAGTACCGGGGTAAGTTGTTCACCGGTTTAAAGGTGCCAATGGATTCGATCGATGACTTGAAGGTGTATTACACGCCTGGAGTTGCCGATCCTTGCAAGCTTATTGCTGAAGAAGAGCAGGCTGCGATTGCGGCTGGTAAGGCGAGTGGGCAGCGGCCAAATCTCGAAACTGAGGCGCTCTATGCGACGACCATCAAAGGAAATACCGTTGCGGTTGTCAGCGATGGAAGTGCGGTTTTGGGTTTGGGAAATATTGGAGCACGTGCAGGTATTCCTGTTATGGAGGGTAAGTGCTCTTTGTTCAAGAAGTTTGCGAATGTTGATGCATTTCCTATTTGCGTTGATACGCAGGATGTTGAAGAAATTGTGCGTGTCGTCAAAATGATTGCGCCGATTTTTGGTGGAATTAATTTGGAGGATATTTCTGCACCACGATGCTTTGAGGTCGAACGACGATTGCGTGAGGAGCTCGATATTCCTGTTTTCCATGATGATCAGCACGGCACAGCGGTGATCTGTCTCGCAGGCTTATACAACGCGATGAAGGTTGTTGGAAAGCAATTGGAGACGGCGAAGATTGTGATTAGTGGCGCCGGCGCGGCGGGGATTTCAATTGCTGATTTGCTGATGACGGCCGGTGCGACAGATGTGATTCTTGTCGATTCGAAAGGTATTATTGCGGAAGATCGTGCTGATATGAATGATGAAAAAATATTGTATGCGAAGAAGTCGAATCCGAGAGGTGTTCGTGGATCGCTTGCTGATGCGATTCATGGAGCCGATGTTGTGATTGGCGTTTCGAAGGCTGGACTCATTACGAAGGAGATGGTTGCGAGTATGGCGAATGCGGGCGCGGGAACAGGAATGAACGGGGATGGGCGGCTTGGCCCTGGTGGGCCAATAGTATTCGCAATGGCAAATCCAACACCAGAAATCATGCCAAATGAGGCGATTGAGGCGGGCGCCGCTGTATGTGCCACAGGCCGTAGCGACTTTCCAAATCAGCTCAATAACGTCTTGGTCTTCCCGGGAATTTTCCGCGGCGCCCTCGATAACCGCGTAAAAGTCATGACCATCGATATGCAAATTGCCGCAGCAAAAGCTCTCGCTGCGCTCGTCGCCAATCCAACTGCTGAAAAAATTATTCCTGGCGTATTTGAACCAGGCGTAAGTGCAGAAGTTGCGAAGGTGGTGAGATAAAAAATGAGATAAGATCTGGACTTTTTATTGTCCAATTTTTACAAGCTCAAGGTCTCCTCTTTCAGCCTTTTGGAATAATGCATATCCAAATCTATAGAGCAATTCACCTGCTTTTTTCGTGTGCTCAATAGAGTACGGAGGAGTTCCAACCAGCAACTTTAACTTATCGAAATTAATATTTCCTTTTGTCATAAACTCTTCCATCATCGCCCTCTTCTGTGGTGAGTCTGGCGCTGCCTGTAAAGTCGCAATTGGCACCAACTTATGAACGAGTATGTATGAATCTAATCCCTGTCTCGCAGGATTTTCCGATTCAAAAAACATAACGTTATTATCTGGAATTTTATTCATACCACGTGCCATTTGAATCCCTACCCCGCATAACTCTTGAAACGCTGCTGCCGGATATACACCACTCAAATCGATACGTAATCCTTGATTTCCCTCATCTCCTAATAATACGAGAGGCACACGAAATGCCTTATCCTGATCTGTCATTGCTCCTGTTTTTGGAAATTGCTTTGCTACCCAAGCGTGCCCAGATTCATGTATGAGAAAGTCGTGATATATTGTTCGCTGAGTTTCTGCTAAATCCTCACTACCCTGCTGAAAATTCGGTAAAGGTGGTCTCATATTTCTCACCCTATTAGCAACCTCACTCGATCTCTCTCCAAATACCACCGCTTCTTTGAAAAAATTATCAACTCTTGCTACCTCACCTTGATGCGATGAACGAGGAGATAAACTCTTTCTCAATGTAATAACTGGTATCTGAAAGGCATTTGCTCCATTCTCAATTCGCATCGATGTACTGTCTTGAATAGGAAACATTTCTAAGCTCATTCCTTCGTTCGTATCGACGTGAAATGCAAGATACCATCCGCCCGGTTTTAGGTATGCATTGAAATGATCCGTAAGTGCATATGGATCCATGGTCCATGTTTTACGAAACTCTTCCATCTCTTTTGCTGATCGAGGATCAATCGTTGCAAGCATCCCTGCTACCTGTGTCATAAAATCACTTATTGCTCCATCTCGAGCATTGCGATCTGTTAATTGCAATGATGGAACAAGCGCCTCCTCGTATCCCTGCTTAATCATACCTCCTATCGTTTTTGAAAATTCGAGAAATTCTTTATCGTCCATTTCAAGATTTTTTGGTTTTTGAAATGACATTGATGTTTGAAGATGCGTAAATGTAGGAATCTCAATTGATGAGTCCACTTCAAGTCTTGGCGCTTTTCCGTATGATATGTCTCGTGATGGTACTGCGCTTGAATCTACTTCTTGAGCTGTTTTCACTGGTGCTTTTGTTGTGCTCGGAATCTGCTCCGCCGATAGTTTCGGAGATGCTTTTTCTGTACTACTTTTTCCATATTCATATATACCAGCAATCGATACTCCAATTGCTACCACAAGAGCTCCGACTGCTCGACTGCGTGAACTTTTCTTAACTGGAGTGCTATCTACTGATCCTTCTCGTGGCGTATTTCGAGGTTTCATTTGTGGGAGTTTTATGGCGTGCTATCATAATACTATTTTCATGTTTTGTCTAGTGTCCCAGGAGACTTTCTTGATTTCTGGCTTTAATAGACCGTTGCCGAGGGTCGAAAAATGGTCTACACTGCGTGCGTATTTTTGACGCACACCCCTATGTCTGGACACTCCAAATGGCACAATATTCAAGCTCGAAAGTCGGTAACTGACGCGAAAAAAGGACAATCTTACTCTAAACATGCAAAATTAGTTGAAGTTGCCGCCCGAAGCGGTGGTGACATCGGCATCAATGTTTCTCTTCGTGCTGCAGTTGAACGCGCAAAAGCTGATGGTGTTCCAAATGCCAACATCGAACGAGCTATCAAAAAAGGTACTGGTGAGTTGAAAGACGACACTATTATTTCCGATGCCCTGTATGAGGCTCGTGGACCTGCAAATACAGTGATGCTCATTGATGTTTTGACTGACAATAAAAATCGTTCGCTTCAGAGTGTGAAATTAATCTTAATGAAAAATGGTGGTGAACTTGGTGCTGCAGGAACGGTTGCATGGATGTTTGATAAAGTTGGATTGATTGAAATTTCACTCGCTGGGGGAAAATCTGCGGATGAAATTGAGCTTGCTGCGATTGATGCCGGTGCGTCTGACGTGAATGTCGAAGAAGGTATGGTTGAGGTCAAAACCGATCCTTCCGATCTTCATGCGGTAAAAGTCGCTTTGGAAAAAGCCGGACATACCATTTCAAAAAGTGAAATCACCTACTTACCAAAGAATACCGTCGAGGTTAGTGATGTCGAAAAAGCTCGCCAACTTTTGAAGTTGATCGAGTTACTGGAAGAAGATGACGACGTCACAAACGTTTACGGAAATTACGAAATCGCCGATAGTATTGCGGAAGAGGTGTAGCGTTTTCCGGAACTCACTTTCCAAAACTATACGGAGCTTCTGGCTTTGGTTCTTCAGGCTTCGCGTCAACTGACGATGGTGATGCAGATTCCTCAGAAACGACACCTTCTGTTTGAGCTGCAGGTGGTGCTTCTGGCTCAGTTGGCTCCTGGAAGTTGAATGCTGTTGATGGTTTTGGTTGTGGTTGTGGTGGAACTGCGACGGCTTGTGCCTGCGAAAATGGCGCTGGCATTGGCTGTGGCAAAACAGGTGGCATAACTGGAGCCTGAGGTGGTGCAACCTGTGGAGCTGGTACTGGCGCATGCATAGGAGGTGCAACTGGTGGAACGTAAGCTGGAGCTACTGGAACCGACGGTACCGGATGTACTGGCGGTGCAACTGGTGGAACCATTGGCTTTGGGTGTTCGACTATTGGGGCTGGAGCTACTGGGACTGAAACTGGAGTGGCTGGAACTGGCACCACTGGAGTTTGCGGAATTGGAGTAGGCGGAATAACTGGTTTTGGCATTGGCTGTGAAATTACGGGAGCTTGGATTGGAGCTGGCGTGTGTACAACAGGTGGCGCAGCGTGAACGACCGGTGGAGCTGAAACCGTTACCTCTTCTTCATTGAGCGGGATACCGAGACGTTTGCTCTGATATTCGCGGAAGATTTTGAGAATCTGCTCTTCAAGTTTGTCGACTGGCATATTGGTGACTTTGAAGCCTGCAGCGCGAGTGTGTCCGCCACCGCCAAAGTTTTCTGCGAGTGCTGAAGCGTCGACTGATGGATTTGTTGTGCGAATTGATCCAGAGATGAGGCCGTCTTTCTTTTCTTTCAGGAGACAGATAATTTCTGCACCTGGAGCGTTTGAAAGAAGCTCGTCGATAATGCCACCTGTTTCATTTTCTTCTGCGCCTGTGTCGGCAAAATCTTTTCGTGTGAGTACTGACCAAACGATGTGAAACTTCTCATCGGTCTGCATTTTGGAAAGAATTCGTCCCCACAATTTAAGCGTTGTGAGCTGTTTGGTTTTGAAGATGTGTTGGATAATTTCTTGCTGACGTGCGCCATATGAGATGAGCTGCGCTGATGCATCAAATGCGCGTGGAGTTGTGTTTGAGTTCTGAAAACTTCCCGTATCGGTGATAATTCCGGTCAAGAGCAATGTCGCAATATCCTCATCCCAAAGCTCTTTTTTCGACTGCTCTTCGAGCATAGAAATGAGCGGAATGATCAACTCTGTTGTCGCGGATGCCATGACATCGACGAGATTTACCTTTCCAAAATGATCATTGCTAAAGTGGTGATCGATATTGATCACTGGAATCTGATGAAACATTTCGATGTTATTTGCATAGAGATTTCCGAGCTGCTCGAGTCCACCAGTATCGACGGTAATAATGAGATCATATCTATCTGGTCCATAATTAAATGACACGTCTTCTTCTGAGAGACGGCCATTCTCTGGCATGACGATAATATTAATTTTTCCATCTTCGACGAACGACTTCACGTTCGCCATCTGAACTTTTTTCGTATCGATCGTAATGACGAAATCTTTTGACGCAACAACACGATTACCAATCACATGTGTGGTTGGAAGAAAGTGATAGAGCCCTGGAATTGGGTCTGGACAGACGACAGTAATTTCTTTGTCGAGTTTTTTGAGTGTGAGATACAACGAAAGTGACGCGCCAATACAATCACCATCTGCTGGCGATGATGCCATAATCAGAATTTTCTGAGAGCTGAGGAGTAAGTTAACGATTTCTTGCTGGACGGAATTTGGAGTCATGGTAATTGTATTTTGGTAGTGTTGGAATTACGTGAGGTTTCTAGCTTTACTGATGGCTTTTGGACTTGTGCCCATGGCCTTTTTCATCAAGCTATTATGTAATTATAGATGTTTTTCTGTATTTCGTCAAGTTTATAGATGGGATTTTTCCTTTTAACAAACGTCGCATCTCTGCCAAGGCTGCTTTCCAAAGGAATCCAAGGAAGGAGCTAGCTTAGCAGAGGCTTGCGGAGTTGTGAAGTAAAATGTGCTGAGACTTTACGATGCCCTGAAACCTGGACATATATCCAAGTCGGTACGACATATTGACATTTTTATTATTTTATATTAAATTACCTATCTTGCTTTTAAACTTTCAATTTCCATGCATACTCCTGGCACAGATCTTCAACTTGTAGATACGATAGATACTGCAAATCATCAGCCCCCGTTTCATCAAGCACTTAAAGAATGGATGGCTGCTAACGGAAAGCGAAATCTACAACAGATGCTTCGAAACCCCCAAGGATGTGGTCTTGGAGGTCAGATCGACTTTAATAGACAAATGCTCGAAGATTTTGTTCTGGGCCAATATGGCGCCTTTTGGACATTCTTCTCTCGACATGCGCCCCCGGCGGCTACTGCACTCGAAGATCGTAAAAGAAATTTTAGATATTTCTTTACAGAGGCTGCTTTTACAGGACTCCAAGCACTCCTCATGGTTGCTATTGAAAATGGTGCACTTCCTCATCCGCAAGGCAAAAAACCTGGAACTATCCGAGCAGGAAAACCCGGATCTCTTGAATCTGATTGCGAAAGAGCTATTGGTTCAGCACGCGCAGGTTTAACAAACAATCTTGGTGCTACCATCTCTGATCCTACACATAGCTTCTCTTCTGGCTCATTGGCCCATGATCGGACCTTGATTTATGCTATGTCTCACTACCTTGGTCTCGATGGTGACACTGTGGAATACCTTGATGGCCGAGTTCTTAAGCATTTTGGTTTGCCGAATATTCACGAGGCACATGGATATGGGGCTCATTTACACACAGCACTTCTTCAAGTATATGGCATTGATGATAAACGAACTACGGCAGAAGAAGTCATTCAGCAACAACTTCGTACATTCTCATGGTCACAAGCGTACCTCAAGCCACCGCTTCTTGATGATGTACTGAAGGATGCCCTCTACTTCTACAATCCAGAGCGTGTTCGAGAATTCTATATGGATACCTTCCCGGACGAAGTTGACGATATGGAGAAACGGATTGCTGAGGCTGAGGTCATTACTCGCGCTCTTCTTGAATTTCGAGATCAAATGTGCGGAACAACAACGGTTGTATCTGCAACCCGATTGGGCGTAGATAGAACTCAAGTATTGGAGGACTAAACGTTACACCTCAATATCTGCAACCATGAGTTGCAAACTCGTCTTGCCGCGAAAGCGGTTCAGTTCAAGGTGACAGGCGATGGAAACAGGTGCGTCGGATGTGATTTGGCGGCGGAGAACTTTTTCTGGAGCGGAGAAGTAGATGCCTGTGATGGTTTGACGGCCGGCTTGAATCGTTAAGCGTGCATGATTGTGTTCTTTTCCGATGAGAGAAATATCGGTGATGATCGCGTTGGTGAGTTTGAGAAGTGGCTTCTCGTTGCCGATTCCGAAGGGCTGCATTTTTTCGAGTTGTAATGCATTGTCGACGGTGAGTTCTTGATGAGAGACTTCGCAGTCGAGCGAGAGCGTTGGAGTGAATCCGCCATTTGCGCTGCCCCACATTTTTTGTGCAACTTTATAGAATTCACGTTCGACGATGTGGAGTTTTTCTTTGGAGACAGAGAATCCTGCCGCTGCGGCGTGACCTCCGAAAGTGATGAGATTTTCGCCTTGAGAACCGATTAAATCAGTAATGTTACATCCATCGATAGAGCGTGCAGATGCGACCAACATGTCGCCGCGATCTTGTAAGATAATGGCCGGACAGCCGAATGTATTCACCGCGCGTGATGCAATAAGTCCGAGAATTCCGGTGTGCCAATCTTTTGAGTGCGCGATGAATAAATGCTTGTGATACTCGGGTTTGTACAATTTCATCGCCTCGTCGACCGCCTTTCGAGTCATCTCCTGGCGCTCTACGTTGAGGCTTTCGAGCTTTTCTGCAAGTGCGCGAGTCCGAGTGTCGTCTTCTTCTCGAAGGAGCAATTGAAGTGCGACATATGGATGATCGATGCGTCCTGCGGCGTTGATTCGTGGTGCGAGCTTGAATCCGATCGTTGTCGTGTCAATTTCGTTGTCGTCGATTTTTGCGAGCTGTTTCATCTGGCGAAGTCCGGACCAGTGTGTTCGTTTGAAGGCTTTGAGCCCACGTTTTACGATCGTTCGATTTTCTCCTACAAGTGGTCCACAGTCGGCAACCGTTCCGAAACTTGCAAGATCGGTGAGTGATTCGAGGAAGACGAGGCGTTGTTCTGGGGTGAGAACGGGAAGACCGAGAACGGGAGCTGCTTCCGCCTTCGGCTCCAGCATGGCGTGTGCGAGCTTAAACGCCACCGCCGAGCCCGTTAAACCTTTGAATGGATACGGACAGTCGGATTGAAGTGGGTGGAGAATTGCGTGAGCTTCCGGGAGCTTTTCTGGGATGGTGTGGTGGTCGGTGATGATCGTGTCGATGCCGAGCAAGTTGGCCTTGGCAACTTGCGAGGCACAAGAAATTCCACAGTCGACGGTGATAATTAGTTTCGCACCAATCGATGCGCACTCGTCGATATACTTGTCGTGTAAACCATATCCATCATCAAATCGATGTGGGATTCTATATGAAACCTGTGCGCCTAATTTCGTGAGCGTTCTCACAAGAATCGTCGTTCCGGTAATTCCATCTACATCGTAATCTCCATAGACAATCACTCGCTCTTTGTCGATAATTGCCTTGGCAATTCTCTCGACGGCCTTTTGCATATCCTTCATCAAGAATGGATCGAGGAACTGCTCGGTCTCACTCAAAAATGTAGCGATCGCTTCCGGCTCTTGTAGCCCACGATTCGCCATAATTTTCTCGATCACGTTTTGCTTCGGATCTTTATTTTTTACGATCCATTTTTTTCCAAGGAGGGACATGCGGTGAGTATATCACGCACGAGCCGCTCGATGAGGATTTCCGGTTGACGACTCATCTCTTTTTCAAGCTCTTCACCATCTATCCAGTGCACATCTGGCTCTTTGCGAAACCAGGTCTGCTGACGTTTGGCATATTTTCGGGTGGCGGATTTGAGCCGAGCGAGAACTTGTTCGAGCGAGGCGTCTCCTGCAAAATATGGCGCAAACTCTTTCGCTCCAAGTGAGCTTATCGATGGCAAGTCGATGTTGTATTTTTCTAACAACACTTTTGATTCTTCGATGAGCCCTCTCTTTACCTGATCATCTACTCGTTTATCAATTCGTTCCCATAACTTCGCCCGTGGCCAGTCGATTCCAAGCATATACACATCATATGGCGACTCCCCGCGACGTGATTCCTTTTTCGCCACTTTTCCGCCCTTCTCGAGTCCATCAATAATCTCGAGTGCGCGAATCACATAATGCGTATTATTTTTATGAATACTTTTTGCCGCATCTGGATCCCGTTCCTGTAATATGGCATGGAGCATTTCCCTTCCTTTTTCTACACCATGTTCTTCTAGAATTTTTTCATATTTCTGACGCAACTCTGGATTTGGCGGTGCATCTGGGATCTCATAATTCTGCGCAATCGCACGAATATATAATCCCGTTCCACCAACGAGCATCGGTAATTTTCCACGTGCGTGAATTTCGCCAATCAACTTTTCTGCATCACGCTTAAAATCACTCATCGTATAAACCTGGTCTGGTGACACGAAATCAATCATGTGATGAGGAATTCCATCGTGACACATCATGCCATTTCCATCTTTTTCCAACGGAATTTTATCCGAACCAATATCAATTTCTCGATAAATCTGCCGTGAGTCGACTGAAACAATCTCACCATTAAGCGCTCGTGCAAGTTTCAGTGAAAGTGCCGTCTTACCAGAAGCCGTCGGTCCGAGGATGACGAGAAGAGGAATTTTTGCATTCATCGTCATAGGTTATAAGCCTTATTATCCTTTTTTGGAAGAGCCTGTGCTTTTCTTTGCATCCTTCAATAGCCTTTCATATACCCTCTTCACAACAAGATTATCGGCCCCATAAACACACATTGCAAACTTCAAGAGTTCAAGATCGCTCCCTGTAACACTCGGCAACCCAAGCATCAGCCCAATATCATTGAGTGACATCTCATTTACTCGCATATCCTTCGCTTCATCCAACTCTGCATAACAAATATCCGCTGCTCGAAATGTATCTCTCACGACTTGAATCAATTCTCTTATTCTTTGCTCACTTTTCTCGGCGTCGCTCTGCACCTCTCTTGAAGATCTTTTATTCATCTCACATTGTCTCCACATTGTATGTATCTTCGCATTTTGATAAGCATTCATGTCCACGGGAATTACGCTATTTCTTACCATATCTGAATCTCCGATATCAAATAATATTGCTTCGCTTAATACATCTCTCCACTCTTCGTCGCCCAGCCATCCAGACCGCGCACTTACCGTTCCTATTACCACAAATGTTTCATCGCGTATAACAACCTTTCTCTGTATTCCTGGAATTTCCATTATGAACCCATCTACGAGTTCGGTGAGCATCACCTCGCTCGCTGGAATACCTTCGGCTGCATATATCTCTTCCAAAAAATCCATCACTTCTACCATTCTTTCCGAGAGCGGCTCGATCATTCTTGACCTTTTCCCACCCACTGCCATACGTTCAACAATCATGCCGTTATCTCTCCATTGAGCATATGCTTCATTACTTGCAGTGGGGCTAAGCAAGACTGGAGTAGCTATATCTTCTCTTAATGCTAATGCATTTTTCGGAGTCATATGTGTTTTATGGCTTAGTTGAGCTTTAAAGAGCCGGCACTTTATAGTGATATTTTTATTTTGTCAATGTTCCCTTCGCCCAATGCGGTCTTTACAGCAGCAGTAAGCGGTGTATAGTTTTCCCGTCAACTACCCATTTATTCTTCTTTTTATGGATTCATTCACTTTTCTTATTGGTGCGATTCTCGTCATTCTTCTGTTTTCATGTTTTCGTGTTGTTCAACAAAATAATGTGTACGTCGTTGAATTTCTTGGAAAGTTTAGCCGTATTATGCGGGCTGGTTTGAATTTCAAGATTCCTTTACTTGAACGAATTGCGGCAACCGCAACATTCCGTCAGCAAAACTTTGCGATCGATGGCAAATATCCCTCACAGGACAAGGTCATGGTTGATGTTGCTACGAACTTAATCTATTCCGTTGTTGATAGTGAAGAAGGTATCAAGCGATACACCTACGTCGTTCAAAATCGAAATCAGTCGATTGGTGCGATCATTGAAAATTCTTTGAGGACTTATATCGCCAAAGAAACTCATGAGGGAATTCTCGAGAAAAAAGAAGAGCTCGCAAGTCACATTCAGAATGACTTAGAAAACCAGTTCGATGAGTGGGGCATGCTCATTAAGAGCTTCCAGATCACAAATGTGAACTTCCCTATTACGATCACTGATGCGATGAGTCAGGTTGTCGCTTCCGAACAGCTACGAAAGGCTGCGGAGAACAAAGGTGAGGCTTCCAAGATTCAGGCGGTGAAAGAGGCAGAAGGTGAACGTGAACGAAAACGACTTCAGGGTGAGGGTATCGCTATGGAGCGACGTGCGATCGCTGAAGGTTTGAAGGAGTCGATCAATGTTGTGAAGTCCGCTACCGGTAAAGACTCGACAGAAATTCTTGCTATCTTGAATCTCACTCAATACCTCGACACGATGAAGTCTATCGGTGTCGGTCCAAATGCCAAGGTCATCCTCATGGATACGAACGTTGGAAAAACTGCCGACCTCATGAAACAGATGATGGCAGGATTGGAGGGAGGAAAGTAGTAATTTCCAAAAACTTACAGAAACTAAGATCGATGATTCAGCGCTTCTACAGCGGTTTCGCGAAACTTAGCTTGAATCGTGGTGACTTTTCCATCGCTATTCTGTGGTGTCTGACGAGGCACTGCAAAGGTTTCAATATATTTAATTGTGCCGTCTTCTTGAACCTCTTCTGCAAGTTTGATGTCGCGCTTTCTCGCCTCAGCAATTGCGTTTGGCGTTGCATAAAATCCTTTTGGCAATTTGCGTACGTGCGGAATCGGTGACTTTCGCGGACCGCCCTGGCCCTGATCATCTTGTGGCTTATCATTTACCTCTAGACTCTGAGCTTCCCTCGAAGGTCGAGGATCTCTTGGTAATATCTTCAATCGAAGCGTCGATGGAATTTGCTTCGGCTTATGCACTGTTTTGATAATCTTACTTGGTGATGCATCTTTTGGCTGCATTTCACTTCGACATGTTAATGCTCGAAGATACCAAAGAAGTTGAAATCTCAATGCTTCAGACAAATATTCGCCTTTTTCATTTCCACCCAAAAGTGCAGAAAATAACTCGCCTAATTCAACCGTACTTTCCGGAATTTTCACACGTCCTTCCCATGTAACGATGTATGGAATTGATGCGGAATTTGCGAGCATTGTTGTTCCAATGTCGTTTCCCTGATCCCTATCTTCGTCAAATTTTTCACTTAACCTTTCGGTATCCTCGGCACTCATCTGAAGCATTTCATGAGTTTTTTTTCTTATCACATCCAAACTCTTAAATGCATCTACGCTTAGTTCTCCGCTTCGAAAAAGCTCTTCATATGCCTGACTCTTCATAGACGCCAATCCTATTGCCCTTCCTTCCCATCCAAAAATCGGTGCAACGCTACACGAGCCCATCGTAACTAGCATCGGCTCCTTTGTCAGATCTTTTACGACTGTATACGAATCAGCAACTTCGTATGCTTGATGCTCTCCTACGTCTGCCATGAGATCAGTACTCATACTTCTCAGTGTCGTGATAGCCAATCGAGTATTTTCCGGGGGCGTAAGGTCAAATTTTTCAAGATAATCCTGCATCATGAGCAAATATGCCTCTGGCTCATTCATAGCATTAACCATTTGCGCCGTAATAGCATCTCCTTCTGATATTGCTTTGCTCAAGGCGTTTCTTACTCTTTCACATCGACTAAGAACAGCTGGTCGATATCGCCGATCTTTGAGACACTCTGCGAACCACTTTAGTTTTATTGATCGATGAAGACTTCCTTTGATAAAACGTGTTATCTCATCACCATGTTCACCAACAATATCATTTGGACCACAACGAAGCGACTCCCGTAATTGAATACTTATCGACTTCATAATCTCTGCGCGATATTCCATCGTTACACCATGAGAGTCGTTCATTTTCATTAACTCCATAAGTTCTGGAACGAGCGTAAGTTCGAGTTTTTTGAGAAGTGAGTAGTATTTTTTCATCCATTCACGTCCAGCTACCGGATCGTCGGCCAAATCTTTCATCGTTGCGGTTGCGCCGTGCTCAAAAATTGCTACAAATGTGGCAGCAGATCTTGGAAAGACTTTTTGAATCTTTTCAAGGTTAAGCGGATGGCTGTTGTTGTCGAGATGTGGCGAAGTATTCATAAAGTCACAAAAAGGATTGTTATTTTAAATCTTTTCTATACTTTTGTCAATTATCCTCTGCTGCTCAAAGCTGTTTAGCTTCATTCTGTACGCATCTCTGCGTATTGACTCTACTGTTATAATGTTTTACTATATGCGACTATGTACGACACTCCCAAAAAATTGGCATATCGAGACGCACATGCAGATTGTGAGAATAATATTCTTACGCTTCCTGATGCTGCTCGATCGGATATCATAGCTCGCATTGCTGCACACAGTGGGACGATTAGGGCTTATATACATCCGTTCTTCATTCTTCATGCGGAACAAGAACATACTCATCCGGATTTCTCGCCAACACTTCGAGGTTTTCAGGGCATAAGTTCAAGTGGTTGGACTGGCTATTATCAGCACAAACGTACCGTTCATCCGTCTATCGATACTGTGGAAAAAGCCTTTCGGGATGCGGTTTTGACACATGCCACTCCTGACGAAATGCCACTTCTTGTCTTTGAGGAGGGTCATCGGGTGCAAAACCTTATTCGCGAGCTTCGAGATGCCTCGCTTCTTCCATACATTGTTCCAACCATGGATAGTAACCCAACTCCACTTGTAAGAGATCCGCATTTTCCTTCTCCATGGGGGACGCTTCGGGAGCTCCTTCGTGATATCGGTGTTCGAAATATTGAGCTTGGTGGGATGCTTTCGCACATGTGCGTAACTCGCGCTGAAACAGAGCTTCAAAAGGCTTTCTATGTCGATACCCTTTTGCCCGTCCATCCGCCAAAAAATCAATTGACAGTGGACCACTTCGGCCTGTAGTATCTCAGCGCATCAGAGACCGGCGGCAGCCCAACCCTCTCAAGGGAAAACGGGTAGAAGTCCTCCACAGATGGCACATAGTTACACTCTTTCGAAGCTGAAAAGCTTCACTATAAAGAGGTTCATAAGGTCTCTGCACTGCGCAGGGATTTTTCTTTATATTCTATCAGGCTGAAAAAAACTTTTATTCTTTAACCCCCAAACCCCTATGGCTGCTACCAAAGCGAAAAAACAGGAAATGCTTGCAGAAGTTCAGGATCTCTTCAAAAAGGGAAAATCTGTCTTCTTTGCTGATTTCCGTGGTCTTACCGTCGCTCAGGTTCATGCTATTCGACAGGAATTACGGGCAAATAAGGTTGGATACAAGGTCGCTAAAAAGACTTTGATCCGAAAAGCCGCACAGGAAAATGGCTACACAGAGATTCCACGAGAAGTCATGGAAGGATCTGTTGCTATGACTGTCGGTTTCGACGACCCTATTGCTCCAGCACGACTCCTCAAGAGTCTTGCGAAAACTCACGAAAAGCTCGCGCTTCTCGGAGGTCTTTTCGAAGGCAAGATTCTCTCAAGTAAAGAGGCTCTCGAGTACGCTTCACTCCCAGGAAAGGAGGAGCTTCTCGCAAAGCTTGTATACATGATGAAGTCACCAATTCAGGGCTTCCACGGAAACCTTCATGGTCTCCTTTCGAAGTTCGTTCGCACAATGGATGCGGTTGCGAAATCAAAAGCGTAATCTCATTTGTTCTTTCTCATATTTTTTATTTTCCACTTTTAACAAACTATTCCTATGGAACTTAGTACAGAAGCTCAGAAGATTCTCGACCTCGTCGAGAAGTTGTCAGTCCTCGATCTTTCAAACCTTGTAAAGGCTATGGAAGAAAAATTCGGCGTAACAGCTGCTGCTCCAATGATGATGGGCGCTATGCCTGCTGCTGGTGCTGCTGCTGAAGAAGCTAGCTCAACAGTTACAGTCACTCTCCTCGATGGTGGTGCTCAGAAGATCAACGTTATCAAGGCAGTTCGTGAGGCTACAGGTCTCGGACTCAAGGAGGCTAAGGACCTCGTTGACGGTGCTCCAAAGCCAGTCAAGGAAGGAATTGACCGTGCAGAGGGCGAGAAGTTGAAGAAGGTTCTCGAAGAGGCTGGTGCTAAGGTTGAAATGAAGTAAATCTTCATCTGATACTTAAGCAACTTGCTTGATTCAAATATTAAAAGGCCCCGCGCATGCGCGGGGCCTTTTTTGTTATGCTTCAATTTGAGCCCTCTTTTGTTATAAAATTTGACTGAGATAAAATATAGTGAGACACTTCTTATCTATGATTATATTTAATTCAGTTATCTCGGCTTCTTCATCTATCTGCACTACGTGTGGACATCGCCGCTGCGCCTTCCGAATTTGCCTTAAGCAGCCGCATCGTCGACTCTCGTAATGTTTTTATTAAAAACTTTTCTGGGCCCGGCAGCAACTGCTGCCGGGCCTTTTTGTTTATTTTAATTTTTATTTTCCTACCACTTACTATGAACACTCAATCAACCTCCCCCCTTCCTCATTTTCCCGAATCAAATCTTGCTATTCCATATGCATGGCAAGCAAAAGGCATAAAACCAGGACCTACTGTTACCATCCTTGGCGGAGTGCACGGCAATGAACGTGTCGGCGTCAATGTTGTCAAAATGCTTCTCTTTGAAATGGCTGCAAAGAATATTATCGGTGGAACACTTAAAGTTGCTCTTGGTAATATTGATGCTATTGAAAAGAACGTCAGATTTATTCAAAAAGATCTCAATAGATGTTTTGGGAATCCAAAGGGTTCAACTTCTGAAGAAATACGAGCGCAGGCACTGAAGGCTGTGATAGCGGGCAGTGATGCTCTCATTGATGTTCACTCTACTATCAAGCCATCCGACCCTTTTGTTGGAGGACTCTCTCTTGATAACCCCCTTGTAAAACAAATACTCCCGCATCTGGGCATTCACAATCTCATGACTGGTCCGGGCTGGGGATCTCCAACCGGCGAGCCAATATATGCAGATACTTTTGCTCAAAGCATGGGTGCTCTAGGTCTTACCGTCGAAGCTGGTGGTATCGATAATCCTGAAACACTCCTTGTTATCAAACGGATTCGAAATGTACTCCAGTCACTTGGAATTCTCAAAGGTGATCCTGTCGGTAGTCCCATTCACGAGTTTAATTATAACTATGCCTATGAAAATATTGTTGCGCAGCCAGAATTTTCATACGTAAAAGAATTCCAAAACTTCGAAACCCTTCCTGCAGGAACCGTATATGCAGAGTATCCCGATAAAAAACTGGCTGTTGATCGAGATTCTCAAATCGTTTTTCCTAAATCAAAAGCGAATATTGTTATAGGAAGCGAGGCAGGTATTCTCGTAGAACCAAAGCGGATTCTCACATTATAAAAATGCATATAATACGCATATACTATAAAAGGCCCCGGACATGTCCGGGGCCTTCTTATTGTGACTTTCTTTATTCCTATTTCGCACGTATGTATGCGTATTATTCATGAGTCTGACCAGCGATTCCCATGTGCTTGTATTCATTATAGAGATTACACACGAGCACTGTTCCGAAAAGCGTAAGTGCACTCGATATGATTGTAGTTACCACTGTTCCGATAACTTTTGGTGCCAATGCGAGAAGTGGCATAAGAGCAAGACCAGTTACCAGCATAACTCCGAAATTAATTAACCACATTACAATTCCAATACCCAAAAACACTAAGAAAACATCCCACCATCGTCCTTCGACCATTGCCATACTTGATTTCGCTGCATCTATCCCCCTTTTATCATCCTGAAGAAAAGCATTCGCCATAAATGCGATTTTCAAACCGCGATATATTCCATATACAATTGTCACGACGCCTATGAGTCCCATGGTAAAACTAACCACCTTTAGGTCTAAGAAGCTATTTGTTCCCGTAAATCTAGGAAGCAATATTACCAAGAAGACATAAAGAGGAATAATGATAATCCCAATAACCGCCCAACCTAGTCCGTAAATTGTTCCAACGATAGATGTCCACAAAAATGAAAAGAGGTTTTTGATTGAGTATTCGATGGCCTCTGTAGCAGATGGTGTTCTTTGAAGTGCCATGTCTGTTCCCATTTTCATGAAGGCCACTGTTGACAACAGCGCAAAAAGGTTTACCACAATAACAACTGCTACTGATACCCATATATTTGCCGTAATTTCTGGTGAACCGTATGCCATCACACCTCCTGGAAAGAGTATGCTATTCTTTCCATAATCAAGGAGCCCTATTGCTACACCAAAAATACTCGCCAAAACGATCATTGGAACAAAATCTTTCTTCAAACTTTCTGTAGATTTTTTGAAAACCACCGAAAAGTTAACGGGCTTTGCCATAAGAATGAGGTAAAAAATAAAGCTACCGAGCCTAGTTTAGCACAATGATGTTTACCTCTCCATGTAAATCTCGTACACTGCCGATATGGAATACACCGCTAGTACAAAGGTTTCTGGAGGAAAGCTCCTCCGAGTAAAGGTTGAGACTGAAGGGTCTGAGCCAAAGATGGTTATTACCTCCGTTTCTCTCACGGGTGATTTCTTTATGCATCCAGAAGATGGCGTGACTGAACTTGAGAAGTGTTTGGTTGGCCGATCTGCAGGTACAGAAGTTCGCGAGTATGTTTCAAAATTGAATGATGTGATTCATAGTAATGAATATGAGCTCATCGGATTCAGTGCGAGCGATATTGCACAGACACTTCATGATGCTTTGCATCCGGAGTCGGAATATTAACTGTCTTGATGTAAAAATATTATTTTTGTGAATTATTTTTGATACTTGTATGGCACTTTCTGATATCAACTGGAGAATTATTGAACTCGAAACACATGATGCGTTCACGAATATGGCGCTCGATGAAGCTTGTTGTGAAAGCGTCGCGAGTGGCTTAAGCAAGCCAACAATTAGATTCTACCGATGGAAACCAAGTGCGGTTTCTATTGGATATTTTCAGAGTCTCCACGATGAAATTGCGGTTGATGAGTGTGCTACGGCAGGCGTTGATATTATTCGTCGACGAACTGGTGGTGGCGCGGTGTATCACGATTATGAAGGTGAAATTACCTACTCGGTGATTGTTCCAGAAAAGATGTTTACACATGTAAATGCTGGTGTTGAGCAGACGCTTGGTATTACCGAGTCGTATTATGAAATTTGCGGATGGATTGTTAAGAGCTTGGCACGACTTGGCATAGAGAGCGAATTCAAGCCAATAAATGACATTGTTGTAAGCGCTGATGTGAATGCCCCTTCGGCTGATCGTGTTTTTGTTGGAAAGAAGATTTCTGGCAATGCACAGACTCGACGTGGCGGCGTGATTTTGCAGCATGGAACCATTCTATTCACGGTCGATGTAAAAAAAATGTTTTCACTTTTGAAAGTTGGCAAAGAAAAAATTGCCGACAAACTCATTGCAACCGTTGAAGAACGTGTCACATCAGTCAGTCACGTAAAACCTGAGGTGACACGAGAAGCTCTATACAAGGCCTTATTCGAGGGCTTTACTGATGGGAAGACCTTTGAGATTGGAACGTGGAGTGCAGAGGAATCTGCGCGCGCAGAGGCACTCGCGAGCGAGAGATACAGAACCAAAGAGTGGAATGAGATGCGATAACGTGATGATATGATTTTACAACCATTTTCTCACTCATCGGATCGCGCATTAGACTTTAGAGATATTCAGCAACAGCCTGAATATCTTCCTAGAGACGTACTTCATCCTGAACTCTACGAAATGCTTCTGAAAGTTCGTGAGGCATTAGAGCTAGAACTTCCAGGGTTTCCAACGAATATGTGCTGGTATGCGAGCGCTGTGGCGAACCGAGCTACTAATCTCTATGTCGTGGCTGGAGAGTATGTTTTTCCTGATGGTAGGCGAAATAGTCATTTTTGGAATGGCACTCGTGATCACCAGTTTTTCGTCGATCTTACTCAAGATCAGTTTTATCCTGGAGCGCCTCGTATTGCGATCCTTGATTCGCAGTCTTCACTTCTTCAGGAAGCGCCTGGCATTCAGAACGACACATCTATATCTCCAGCCGAAAAGGCTGTTGTGAATCAGGTCGAAAGACGATTGGCACTTATGATGTGACTCTGACTAGAGTCATCTACTAAGAAGGCCTTATGCCTTCTTTCGCATGAAGAAAAGTGAGGTGGTGGCCGCGAGGAGGGAACCGACGAGCGGGCCAGCCAAGTAGACATACCAATGTGACCAAGTATTGCTAATAAGCGCAGGGCCGAACCATCGAGCTGGGTTCATAGCGCCACCTGTAAGTGCACCGCCGACCATGATATCGAGAGCGATAACTCCACCGATGACGAGACCGGCCATATTGCCTGTCTTATTTTCTCCATCAACTGCGACGGCGTACACTGTCCAAACGAGTAAGAATGTCATAACGGCCTCTGCAATTACTCCTGATAACGGAGAGACTCCTGGTCCAAGAGCTGGAATTCCGAGTGTTGCTGCGAGTGTATCGATAAACATAAGTTTCAAAATCAGTGCAGCGAGTGATGCACCAACGAGCTGAGCCAAAATATATCCAGGAACATCGTTTGTTCTTATTTTCTTTCCAACCCAAAGTCCAATCGTTACTGCAGGATTCATGTGTGCTCCAGAAATCCCTCCAAAAGCGTACACACCAATCATAATAGCGAGTCCATGTGCAATAGCGACACCGAGCGTCTCTGGTATTCCATTGGCTTCATAGGCCATAATTGAACCGGCGCCAGCAAAAATAAGCATAAACGTACCGAGTAACTCAGCAACGTATTTTTTCCATGGAAGCATAGGGAATGAGGTTAATAATAGAAATTATTTCCTTCATTTTACCCTAATTACCTACTAGCTCAAGCACTTACTTTGTTAAATCTGGAATATTAATACCCCTTTTACCCATCATCTTCTGAATACGTGTGAATAATTTTCCGTTAGCAAGATGTATCGCCTCACTCATCTTTCCGCTTCTAACAACCCCCTCGTATCGAGATCCATTCTCGCCTTCTCGACAAGATGCTGCGGCTTCTGATCCGTCGTCACACTTTCCAGTAATGTCTTCTGTTGCGTAGGGTTGTGGGGTTTTTTCGCTTGTTTTCTCGCATTTTAAGCCATTTTCTCCGTCTTCGTTATTTTTTCCTGCATAAATTTTTCCAAACATAACATTACCTTTTTCAGCACTTTCTCCGTATGTCTCGCCCATTTCATAACTTCCACAGGTCTCCCCTGGATTGAAATCGAAATCCATCGTACTGCAATCATAGCAACTCGTTCCATTCACCATGTGACGCATAGAAAGAGAGTCGGCCCCAAGACGTAATATGTATAGCTCTGTTCCTGTGTAGCCTTTCTTTTCATCGTATGGATTAACGTTCTTATATATATTAATGATAACTTGATGCTCATTCCAGTACACCTCACATCGGTGATGGCCTTCGACGAGATCGTTCATTTCAAATGCTGTTCCATCAAACTCACCTGACATAAAAGATAATCCTATTTCATTTCCTGATTTCGATGTAACAATCCCCTCCATCTGATCCACTAATCCGTCTACGCCATTTTGCAGCTCTGCGTGAATTGCCTCATTGTTTGTTATCGCGCATGACAAGAGCCCCTGGAGTTTATTCCATACTTCATTACCCTGTTCGCATATATTACTTTCTATTAACGCCGTTTCTCCAGCCTTAAGAACTCCAATATTCATCTTCTGTTCTGAGGCAGAAGCTACTTGAGGCCCTTGAATGGCAACATCTGTTGATGCACAGCCACTTGAAATACCAACCACTATTGGGAGGATATATTTCATAGCTTCTCTTGAGCCTGGAACGTTCATCGTATTATTTGCTGGGAATAATGACAGATGAGTATTGTATCACTTTTTTGCATTTTGGCAATTCTCTATTGAGTCGGCTTTGACCAAAGCTACATCTGAAGCCTCTGACCGAGTGCGTTCACGAACCTCGCCGCTGTCGCGCCATCAATCAATCGATGATCAAATGTAAGCGCGAGTGTCATCGTCTTCGTAACAACCGGCTGTTTGGTGACTGGATCGACCACAACCGCATCTTTCATCTTTCCGAGACCGAGAATGGCCGCTTCTGGATAATTAATAACTGGCGTGGCGAAGTCTCCACCAATCGAACCGTAGTTGGTAATCGTAAATGTTCCACCTGACATCTCGGCTGGCGTAAGTTTTTTGGTTCGAGCTTTTTCGGCAAGATCTGTTACTTCTTGAGCAACCGTGAAAAGATCTTTTGTATCCGCATTCTTAATAGTTGGAACAAAAAGTCCGTCTTCGGTATCAACTGCAATTCCAATATTGTAGAAATTTTTCGTGATTATTTCTTGTGTTGATTCATCGAGCTCACTATTCACGATTGGAAATTCTTTGAGCGTTTCGGTGACGGCTTTTGTAATGTATGCGAGGAATGTGAGCTTGATATTTTGCGACTCGGCTGCGGCTTTTTCTGACTCTCGTTTTGCAACAAGCTTACTCACGTCAATTGTGTCGACGTGCGTCACTTGTGCTGCTTTTGTGAGCGACGTGACCATGTGATCACCAATTGCCTTTCGAATTCCTTTGTATGGAGTGCGAGTTACTTCACCTGAGAATGCTTTTGGCTGGGAAGGAGTGGTGGACACTTGGGTTGATGGGGCTGATGATACTGCTGCTGGAGTTACTGATGGAATTGATCCTCCGCCTTTTGCGCCCTGAATATCTTGATCAGTGATGAGTCCGTTCGGACCAGTTCCGATAACTTTCGTAACATCGACTCCGAGTTTTTGTGCGAGCATTCGTGTCGCTGGAAGAATTTTTGGAGCGGAAGTTGCTGGTAGTGCTGAGGTAGATTTTGGTGTCGTTTTTGCTGGTGCGATTTCCGTATTCGATGCATCGATCGAGCCGACGACTCCTGGGCCCTTGTCCCCAAGGGATGCTGCGGCTTTGCTATCCCCACCTAATGAAGGGGTGAGAGCACCTTGTACAGTCGGTTTTTCTTGTGTAGACGTGGCAGTAGAAACTGCAGCAGGATCATATGTTTCACCCTTGTCTACTAAGACGACGAGCGTCTCGCCAACATGAACAACTTGCTGCTCTTTGTGGAAGATTTTTCCAATAATTCCAGCCTTTGGAGATGGAATTTCGACGATCGCTTTGTCTGTTTCAACCTCGACCAAAACTTGATCGGATTTCACCTCGTCACCCTCCTTCACGCGCCACTTCACAATCGTACCTTCGTGAATACCTTCGCCGACGTCTGGAAATGTAAATTCGAGCATGAGAGTTTTTTGTGAGATTTTTTAGAAAGAAATTTTTGAGAAAAAATTATATCATCGCAGCGGCGATCGCCTGCTGAATTTGGAATGCATCTGGCAAGTACCAATTCTCTGCTTTTAAATACGGCACCGTTACGTCTGGTGCGGCAACTCGTTGAATCGGGCACTTAAGAGAGTAGAGCGCTTTTTCGGCTACCAGAGCGGCAATTTCAGCTCCTGGTCCGAATGTTTTATTTGCTTCCTGTACGATAATAAGTCGTCCGGTTTTATTCACTGATGCGAGAATTGTTGCCTCGTCCATTGGAGAAATGGTTCGAAGGTCGATGAGTTCAATTGAAAGTTGTGCGGTTGCTGGATTGGCCTGCGTATCGGCGATCGCCTTTTGTGCCTCACGAACCATGGCGCCCCATGCGATAATAGTAAGATCCGTTCCTTCTTGGAGGACGTTCGCCTGACCAATTGGAATAATATAATCTTCGAGTGGAACTTCTTGCTTGATCGCACGGTAGAGACGCTTCGGCTCCATAAAAATGACTGGATCTGGATCACGAATTGCGGCTAGCAGAAGACCTTTTGCGTCGTATGGTGTTGAAGGATACACTACCTTGAGACCTGGCGTGTGCGCGACGTATGTTTCGATCGATTCTGAATGATGTTCGAGCGCCTTGATACCACCACCTGATGGAACGCGAACGACGAACGGACATGTGTATCGACCGCGTGAACGATTGCGCATTCGTGCGGCGTTTTGAATCATTTGATCAAACATTTGCATGTAAAAACCATCGAATTGCACTTCAACAACTGGCTTGAATCCGTAGATAGAAAGGCCGATGGCCATACCGGCGATTCCTGACTCCCCAAGCGGAGAATCGAAGACGCGTTCTTCGCCGAACTGATCTTGAAGTTTGTCTGTTACGCGAAACACACCACCATCTTTTCCAACATCTTCACCAAAAATAATGACTGATGGATCTCGCTCCATTTCTTGTTTGAGCGCGAGATTGATCGCTTCGACGATGTTGAGTTTTTGGGTTTCCATGTGATTCTGTGGGATTTTGTGCTGGACGTGAATTATTGTTGAGGTTGCTGAATTTCGATGCGAGTCGTCATGTCGGCGCGTTGCTGCGCGAGACGTGGAGTGAGTTCTGCGTAGGTATAATCAAAAATATCAGTTGGATTGTAGGCTACGGCTTGCGCTTTTTCGACGATCGTCTCGATTTCTTTTTCGTAACGAGCAGTGAGCTCGTCTTCGTAGGCTTGTGACCAGAGGGGCTGTTGTGTTTGTGGGTTGGTGTGCGCGGCGAGATACTTTTGGAGGCGCAATACTGGATCGCGGATTTTCCATGGTTCGACTTCTGCTGGATCACGATATTTTTTCGCATCATCGGAAGTTGTGTGGTCGCCGAGGCGGTACGTATATGCTTCGATGAGAGTCGCGCCGAGGCCGGCGCGAGCGCGAGCGAGCGCCGTAGAAATCGCAACATGCATCGCCAATAAATCATTTCCATCTACCTGGATTCCTGGAATTCCATAGGCAATCGCCTTTTGCGCCAATGTTGGAGCAGCTGTTTGATGGCTTCGTGGAACGGAAATTGCCCAGTGATTATTTTGACAAATAAATACCGTATTCGCCTTGAACACACCTGCGCAATTCAATGCCTCATGAAAATCTCCTTCGCTTGTCGCACCATCACCAAAAAATGTCACCGCGACTTTCGTTTCTTTCTTTTTCTTCATTCCCATTCCAATTCCAACTGCATGAACAGCCTGACTTGCAATCGCAATCGCAATCGGCAAACAGTTCACGCCTGGTGGCGGAAGTGATCCCAATTCGTTTCCCATCCAATACACATAAATATTTTCCATTGGCACGCCGTGCATCCACATAATGCCAAGTTCTCGAAAAGCTGGAATAAGCCAGTCATCTCGATTCATCGTTAACCCTGCTGCAACTTGAATCGCCTCTTGTCCACGAATTGACGCATACGTTCCCATTCGTCCCGTTCTCTGCAAATTATTCGCCTTCTGGTCGGCCATCTTCATAAAGAGCATCTTTTCATATGCCTTTTGAATTGCCTCGTCAGTCAGTTCCGCTGGCCGAAGTGCTGCCGTTTCATTAAGAATCCCACCATCTTCTCCCATAATTTGAAGACGAGTGCCTTTGAGTGGATCGAATTGTTGAAAAATGTCAGTCATGCTATTGCACTTGAAGCAGCTTAATCAGCTTTAAATAGCTCCTTTGTGCAGGTATGTTACGGGTTTCTCTTTGGAGATGCAAGGTGTCTAAACTTCCATTTTTTCACTACTTTGCACTTCTCCTGCTTCATCCAGCAATGCAAGTTGGACTTGCTCAGATCCTAAAACATAGCTTACATCTATTCCCGCAATGGTAGCACCATTGGGCACATCGATCTGAAAACGGTGAGGGTGAGTAATAAGGCTTTGCATTGGCAATACCTCCTCTCCTCCAAAACACCTCACTCTCGTATCGAGCTGTATGCCGACACAACTTTTTGCCGTACTTGCAAGTCTACTTCTACTGTGTACTGACATTGTATCTTGTGGATTTAGTGGTGGCTTCATGAAGTCCGATGCATTGAAAGTGTGCATGTCTCCTATTCTTGTGACTGAGTGATGAAGTGGTGGCAAAAATTGAGAGAGGGTAAGATCAATGCCTTCTGGAACAAAAATTCCATCCGGGATGAGTTGGGGTGCTAAATTTCTTGTAATGTAAGCCTGCGGCTCAACGAGTAGTCCTGCTGCCATGGTTTCACTCACAATAATATGTGGCGGTTCTCCTACATGACGATACGTAATCGCATCTCCCGTTCTATATGAAGAATAATAATTCTGCGTACCATTTATGTCATTAAAACATTTCAATGCATCTATTGATCTTTTATGAATATCAATTGCATCGACCTGAACTTCATCTGGCGTATATCGCATCAAAATCGGAAGAACAAGGGGAGCTGCAGGACCCGTGCCTGCATAGAGAATTCTTATTTTTTCTCCAGGAAACCGACGACGAGCTTCTTCTACCGCCTTAAGCATTCCACGCATAAACGGCCTGGTGCGATATTCCTTAATCGTGGCGAGTGCGTCTCGTGGTGCAAGCGCGAGCGATCCAAATTTTGTTCGTGTTCCTATAGTCATCAATGTTCCAGGAATTGCCCGACGCACTTCTTCATGAAGTTGACTTGCGAGATGTTTCGTACGGCCAAGCTCATGCTCCGGAGGCATCTCATCGCATAGTTGCGTAACGATGTGTTCAATCGAATTTATCATAGGAAACTTCTCAGTTTTCGCACTTTCGTGTCTGAAAGTCTTCTATTCTAACATATTTTTTATAAAAAGCAATCTATCCTTATGGGCAGAGGTTTTAGCCTTGATTCAGCTTTGATTATTTCTTATCTTTGATGCGTAATCTGCGACTTCACGAACAGCTCTCCCGCCTTATACGAACTCCTGACGAGCGGCCCGGAGGCGACGTAGATAAATCCAAGATCGAGGCCGATTTTTTCGAGACGAGCGAACTGATCGGGGTGAACATATTCCTTGAGTTCGATGTGTTTCGAAGATGGCTGAAGATACTGACCGAGCGTGAGCATGTCAGTGCCGACACTGCGAAGATCTTTCATGGTTTGAATAACTTCTTCTTCCGTCTCGCCAAGTCCGAGCATGATGGATGATTTGGTGTAGATTTTTTTGAGCGATGCATTTTCTGTGACGAGTTTTTTTGCATTTGCGAGTACCTGAAGTGTCTGTTTGTAACTCGCACGACCATCACGAACGAATTTTGTGAGTCGGTCGATTGTCTCTATGTTATGCGCCAAAACGACTGGTCTACTTTCCAAAACGATTGCAAGTGACGACTCTTTTCCGCGTAAATCTGAGATGAGAATTTCGACTAATACCTGCGGTGTTGTTTGATGAATAGCGCGAATGCATTTCGCGAGATGTGCTGCTCCACCATCTTCCAAATCATCGCGCGCAACCATCGTGAGCACGACATAATCGAGTCCTGATTTTTTTATCGTCTGTGCGAGTTTCCATGGTTCGAGTTCGTCGATTTCTTGGTGTGGATTTCCCGTCTTCACCGCACAAAACTGACAACCGCGCGTACACGTATCGCCGAGCAACATGTACGTCGCCGTTCCACCACTCCAACACTCGGAGAGATTTGGGCAGTGCGCCTCCTCGCACACGGTTTTGAGGCCGGTTGTGGCAAGTTCGCCTTTGATTCGTGTGAATGCACTCGTTGTTGGCGGGCGGATTTTGAACCACTCGGGAAGGGATGGGCGTTTGGTTCGCTGTGAGCGATCTACTGTCACTTGCTCTTGCTGCACGAGCCCTGTACGTAAAGCTGATTTGCTCATAATTTGAACCCGTCTTGGCGCTTCATGGAATTTGCTTAGAGCTCAAGCCTAGCGGATTTTAGGACTGCAGCAAAGGTAGTGAATGTTGACTTTTTTATATATGTTTCCTTGTTATACTTTTATTGAAAATACAATACTTTTAAAGCTGGAAATTTCGGCGCCGAAATTTCCGAATATGTCAGATTTTTTATAAAAGTCAAGTATTCATTTTGATTTTTTAAAGCTGAACTTCTTGCTAAGGGATCTTCAGCTTCACTCTGCCCGGACAGAAATTCACTTCATACAATACTTTTAAAATCTTGCAATAAAGCTGGTTCGAGCCGCTCAGTCACTCTGTCAGACCTCACTCAAAGCTATTTACAATCCGGCTATTTTTTGATACAATGAGTAGATTTAATTTGATGCTCGAGTTGACCCCAATGGGATCTTTCAAAAAACGAGCCAACAAAAAATCAAAACCAAAACACAATCATCATGGACAAGATTTTCGATTTCATTTCAGAAGAACGACTCTTCCACTTCCTCGCCGGTCCGACGAGTGCTGCTGGAATAGAAATTATTACGCCGCATCTTACGGACTCAAAAGCTCCGCTTGGTGAAGGAAGCATGGGCACTACTGCGATGTCAAAATCTGCAACAACAGCAACTTCAGCGACAGCAGCAGCGACAAAGCCAGTGGCCGCCACGGCAACTACTTCAACTTCTGTGCCTGCTAGCACGGCTTCATCCGACGATCCATTCCTCAAAAACCTCTTTGCGGCAAACAAAGGCGAAAAGGGAAACGATCTCATGTTCCAGAGCTTGATCAAGAGCGAAGAAGAAAATGTTGAAAAGAAAAAATCTATTCTCGGAGAACTTCCAAAAATCGATACGAGTCTCTTTATCGATCGTGAATATCACCTCAAGCGACAGCTCTCTGGTGTGAAAATTGCACTCGCATGTTTCGTTACTCTTGGATTCTTCTTGTTCCTCTACTTCTACGCGCAGCTCGATCCAAACTTCAACCTGTTCGGCAGTGATAATGTCGGAAAACGGCTTTCAACAACGAACGATCAGCTCAGAAGTATGCAAACTCAGGTCAACTTCTACCGATATCGAATTGCAAAAAAAGATCTCGATCAGTTCTTTTATCAGGCAAATGAGTATCTTCAGAAATATGACGCTTGGAAGTCAACGCCAGCGGACAATCCACAAAAGTCAGAACTTCTTTCTGATCTCGATACTGCAAAAACTGATCTCACAAAACCGTTTGACGATGCACGAGAAAAACTTTCAAAGAGTATTATCGTTCCTCTTTATCATGAAGTCGACCCTGTTGCTAACCGCGAAACTCTTGATCCTGCTGCAGCCGCAGAAGAAGAAAAGAAACTTGCTACTCAGGAGTTCCAGGACTCACTCAAGCAGTATATCGACACTCAAAAGACTGGCGCAAACCCAGATGAGGTTCGCGATCTCAATGAAATGAAGATGATCGTTGGTAACAATGCCCTTCTTGCACTCACATCTACGGACTTGAGCAAGATGTCACATGCCGACCTTCGCGCATTCATTCTTCAAATGAGTAATCATTACAATCAACGTCTCGCATTCATCTTCCATATTAAGGATCATCGTATTCCTTGGTATTCCATTATTACGGAAATTTACGACAAAACGACATCTATTGATAAGGGTCGATTCAAAACAAAGCTTTATAAGGATGTTGGAGGTATTCAATATACTGGCTTTGACTTCAACGGAGACACCGGACGTATCACTATTAGTGGTAATGTTAAGGACTTTGATGGCGTGAACTTTACTATTGTCGCCGATCTTATCGATATTCTTGAGGGTTCATCTAAATTCAAAGATGTAGAAATGCGAACGTTCTCAAAGAGCTTCACTTCAGATAAGGATGGTTTCGAAGGTAACTTCAAAATCGATCTCTCTCTCCAGAAAGAAGATGATCGTGACTCTCGAGATACTGCCGTTAATCTCGGTAGCCTTTCAAATGTCTTCTCGGCTCCTAAGGCTCCTGATGTTACACCAGATGTACCGGATGTACCGGCAACACCTGCCACTCCTGAGCCAGCCACAGAACCTGCGCCTGCAGTAACTCCTTCACCTGAACCAGCGGCTCCGACAGACACGTCTACACCAGCTCCTGCACCTACAGAACCTTCTACTACACCGTAATTACACTTTTCTCATGGACGCACTTCCACAAGAATTAGGCTCACCAGCATTCATTCGACAACATTATATTAGCCGAAGCGTAAAGCTTTATGCGATTCTCCTTGTCTTTGTTGCCTTGGGTGTTGCGTATTATGGCATTGAAAAATACCTCGAATACTCTGATAAGAATACCGTTGTTGCCCAGAGTGATGCTTTCGTTAGTCAGCTTGAAAAGGATAATAAAAAAGAAGCTGACGCATATACTGCGGCCCAGGCCCTTTATAAGGATACTGATGCTTCTATGAATAAGGAGCTCGCGAGCGTCTTCCCTCTTGAGGAAGATTACACCTCTCTTACCAAGGAGTTCGATGACTACTTCTTCAGCTATAATAAGAAGAAGGGAAATGATCCTGTGGTTGTCACTGATATTCAGTATGGATCCCCAACGTCAGATGCTTCCGCTAAGTACGATATTCTTCCAATTAGCATGAATATTACCGCATCAGAAAACGGTTTTTACGACTTCCTTCGATTTGTTCAGAGTTCTGGAACGCTTTCCAAGAAACTCCGACTTCTCGATCTCAAGTCAATTCAGCTCAATTTCAATAGTGACGATACTGGCTCAGCCAAGAGCACGATTCAGTTCCGTGCCAATTTGAGCGCCTACTTCCAGAAAACAAAAAAATAATTCTTGATCGACTGAGAGGATGATTGATAACGCTAAATTCCAACAACTCAAGGACTCGATTTTATCTGGGAACATTCCCCAGCTGGCTTTGATGATGATTAGTTTGGCGCTTGATATGCGATCCAGTGATATTCACGTTGAGCCTGAAGAAACACGTGTTCGTATTCGTTATCGTGTTGATGGTGTCTTGCAAGAAATTGTTGAATATCCTTCTAATATTCATCCAGCTGTCGTTTCTCGTATCAAGATCATGTCGAACTTGAAGATTGATGAGCAGCGAATTCCACAAGATGGACGATGTTCGGTTACGTCGAAGGACAACCGAGATCTCGATCTTCGTGTCTCTACATTTCCTACCGTGAACGGAGAAAAGATCGTTATGCGTATTCAGGATAAGTCACGAAAAATTCCTGCGGTAAATGAGATCGGTCTTCAGGGAAATAATTATACCTATTTGATGGAAGGTCTCGACTCTCCAAACGGCATTATTCTTAATACTGGTCCTACGGGTTCTGGTAAAACGACAACACTGTATTGCTGCTTAAACAAGCTCAATACGGTCGATGTGAATATTCTTACCATTGAAGATCCAGTTGAAATCCAGATGGATGGATTGAGCCAAAGTCAGGTACATCACGAGATTGAGTATAACTTTGCAACGGGTATGCGCGCTGCACTTCGTCAGGATCCGGACATTATCATGGTCGGAGAAATTCGTGATCGAGAAACAGTTGATATTGCGATCGAGGCTTCACTTACGGGTCACTTGGTTTTGAGTACGGTACATACGAATAGCGCGGTTGAAACACTCACTCGTATTGAAAATATGGATGTGCCGTCATTTTTGGTGGCATCTACTATTGAGGTTATCATCGCTCAGCGTCTCGTTCGAAAGTTATGTACGGCATGTCGTCAACCTGCGACAGAGGCGGTTGATCCGCAGCTACAAGCCCAGATCGACAAGGCACTTGTTGGTATTGAATTAAAATATCCTGAACTTGATAAGCAGATGTTTGTTACGAAACAGTTCTACGTTCCAAAGGGATGTGATCAGTGTAACAACATTGGCTACTTCGGACGAACGGCGATTTATGAAGTATTACGAATGAATAATGTCTTACGAAAAATGATTCTTGAAAATACATCAGCGATTGATATTGAAAAAGTAGCTATTAAGTCGGGTATGATTACGCTCGAACAAGATGGCTTAGTGAAGGCACTTTCTGGTATTAGCTCTTTGGAGGAAGTTTATAGCGTAGCCCGTAAAGTAGAAGAATATGTCTAATAATATGCAGCAACCATTTTCGTTAGATGGCGGTGGTGACTCGTTCAAAATCAAGAGTCCTGCAAACAATGCTGTTCAAAACGGCAATGCTGCTGCGCCTATCGCTGCTGACGGAACACAGTCTCTCACGATTGATATCGCGGAGGTTTCGATGGTCAAAAAACTCATCGAGCAGGAACGACTTCGCTACGGAAAGATGAGCGGAAATCCGATTGTCGACTTCTTTTATCGAATCAATGATTGGCTTATTTCACACTCGTCTATCACGGTCAAAGACAAGGCAACATTCTTCCGTTTACTCGCGGTGATGCTCAATGCGGGTGTTCCGCTTGTGAAGTCACTTGAGACGCTCTCTGCTCAGACGTCCGATAACCAGAAACTCAGCAAGATCGTTTCAGAAATTGCTCAAAAAATCGAACAGGGTAAGAGTTTGTCAGATGCGATGGCTCAGTATGGCGATGTTTTTGATGAGTCAGAAATTGGTATGTCCAAGTCTGGTGAAGCGACAGGTCAGCTCAATAATATTCTCTCTGGTCTTGCCGACCGTCTCGAAAAAAGCGCATCCATACAGGCAAAAGTCCTCGGCGCGATGATTTATCCGGCGGTAATCGTTTGTTTATTGATCGCTGTTGTTTTCGTTATGATGATCGTCGTTGTTCCAAAGATGACGGACTTCTTTACGCAAACTGGCAAAGAGCTTCCTATGCCGACACAGATTCTTCTCGCGGTAAGTGCTTTCTTCCAGGCGTACTGGATTCTTATGCTCGGAAGTGGTCTTGGAATTTTCTTGGGTATCAGCGCTTGGAAAAAAACCGTTGTTGGAAAGTATCAGAGGGATATGTTTATGTTACATCTTCCGATGTTTGGTAAGCTTATTATGAAGTCGTTACTCGCTCGATTTTCACGACTCTTGAGCGATTTACTTGGAAGTGGCGTGCCGGTTGTTCAGTCTTTGAAAATCATTGCGAATGCGATTAGCAATGAAGTCTACCGACAGAAATTATTGGTTGCTGCGCAAGATGTGGAACAAGGTATTCCGCTTGCTGAAACGTTGAATGACCCATTCTTGTTTCCGGTTGTTTTGATTAACATGATGGAGATTGGTGAACAGACCGCTCACTTGGATCTCGTTACTGAAAAAATTGCCGCCCTCTATGATGATGAAGTCGATGCGATGGTGAAGGGTCTCACAAAGGCCTTCGAACCAATTTTGATTATCGCGATTGGTATCGTCGTTGGTGGTATGGTCGCTGCGATCATGTTACCGATTATGGACCTTTCTAATATTGGATCGAGCGGGGTGTAAAGCTATGGCTCGATAAATACCCCTATCCTAAGCCTCATTCTCGGGTCTTGCCAACTCCCCATCTTTTGTGGTATAATAGTGAGATTTCCTAACTATATATTTAAAACAAAAAAACATGGAAAATATGAATCCAACTCCGGCAACGGGTGTGCCTGCGTCAGCTTCTGACGTCAACCAACCGCTCCCAATGTCGACTGAATCATCGAGTGACTCCGGAAAACGCGTCTGGATTATTCTTGCTGTCGTTGCTGTTGTGGTCGTCGGCGTGATTGCCGCACTCTTCGGCGGACAGCTTTTCAAGGGATCGTTTGTCACAGATCTTGCGACTAATAGTGCGAAATTTTCGCTTAACTGGGCTCTAGATACAAAGGCAACCACACCTGCACTTACCTACGTGATTTCTTACGATAGCGGTAAGGATGCTATCACGAGCGACCATTCACTTGATATTGTTGGTTATGCCAAACCAAAAGCTGGAGCCAAAGATGATAAATCAAATTGGGTAAAATTCTTTTCTCGAAGACTTAATTCAGCATCGTCTTTCCGTGTAGGTGAAAAACTTATCATGACACAGCCTGTTGATATCTCTGTCTTACCGTCAGGTACAAAAATTGAAGACTACAATGGTGTTGTCGAGGCACAAGTTGATGGAAATACCGTCATTACTGGAGTTGATAGAACGACTTCTTCTGGTAGCTCAGTTCTCACTCAATAATCCTCACCTCACTAACACAAAACATATCATGGAAACACAAACACCAAATACATCAACGCCACCGGTCACACCAGCTCCACTATCACCGACCGGAACTCCAGAAATTACTCCAGAAACCTCTTCTAACAAAAAGTGGTTTATTATTGGAGGTATCATCGTCGCTCTCGGAATCGCCGCTGTTGTGGCTACAACGGGAGGATTTTTGAAGGGTAACTTTATTGACGACAAAGGAGTTTCCGTATTTCAATACAAAAAAACCGACGGTCTTGGAAAATTACCCCCTTCCGTTCCACAAACGACTGATTTCTTGATCGAAGATAATACAAAATTTTCTACAGATGGAAAATCAACATACAGTGACGGCATTCTTATTCGATGGTATTCCAATAACGCGGGTACATTAGCGACCACCGGCGATAAATTTAGTAGCACAGGACTTTTCTCAACCATCAGCAGCATTCTCCTTGAGCCTCAGAGCGGGGATTTTTATTCTAACTATAATTGGAGCGTCCAGGATGTAAGCGGCAATGCTATTATTACGTCCCCCCTTGATGAGGCGTGGCATGCTCCGAGCAGCCTTGGCAATTGTGTCAAAAATGTACACATTCTAGGTGAGTATAATACCGGTTACGCGCTTACCGACTCTTCCACAATTCCAGTATATGTCTGCAAATACGTCAAGCTCTCCATTGCCGACCTTAAAAAACTTAGCCCTGGCCAGACATACACCTTCAAGCTTCTTGTCGGAAACGGTCTTCCAAATCCAGAAGTAGTCACTTATAACTTCGTATTTCCAAAGCCCGCTCAATTGACTAGCCTTGTCTTTGATCCAGCCACTTCAAAACTTACGTGGACCAATGCAATGGACTCTTACCAGAAGAACCCTTGGAGCTATATCTCTCGTCATGCAGGAGATGGTGCCAACTTTAAACAATTTAATTATATACTTAATGTCAAACGTGCAGGTAAGCTCGTCTATTCTGTAGACTGGGATGCCATGGCAACCGTAGAGGGCAAGTCTGCAGAAAAGCTTGGTAATGAAGATAATTGCGTTACTCCATATGCCAATCTCTGGACTGGCGATTTTTCATATAGCAAGTCAACCTGGACATGTCAGTATTTCACCATTCCAAATGATGTCATAAACTCTTCTGACGCTTATACTTTTGAAGTTACTGCTGGTGATGGCGAGCACTCTTCCGATATCGCAACTCTTGATTACACTTCTACTTTTCTCCCTATTGTTTTCAATAAACCATTAATTGTCGGTCTTGCTGATCTCAAGATAACCGGAACCTATTACACGGCTTCAAAAACTGTCGCACCTAAGCCTACTTTTGGAACGCTCCTTCCTATGGACGCCAAAGATACAAACTATAAGGTGTCTTGGACATATGATGGCTACAATGGAACGAATCCTTCATTCGAGAATCTCGCTTTTACTTTCAATATCACTCAAAATGGATCCAACGAGCTGATCAATACTCTTGATACTCAGGATGCTTGCTACAAAAATTTCCGATGGACCTGCCCATACTTTAACGTATCAAAGGCTCTTTCATCCGTAAAACCTGGACAAACTTATACGGTAAGTGTTGCCACTCAGCTTTTCGCTACTAATGATCTCACTCTTTCGAAGGTTCTTCATACATCGGAGGATGCAACGACTGAGCTTAACGTTAAGGCCGATCCAATTATTGGAGATCTTCCATTCGCAAAAACAATCGATATCAGTAAACAGTACCAATTCGATAAAAATACTTTTCAGTTTGATTTGAGCAACAAGCAAATAGGTAAAACAATTGCAGACACGACGTGTACATATAAACCTGCAAATGTTACCGCAACTCCCAAGGAAAATACTGTTACTTTGAACTGGAATGCTGCGCCAAAAGGACAAAACTGTTACTATCGAATAAGGCGCGGTACGGATCCTGCTATTCAGGCGATTGATAAACTTCTTCAGAATACAACCTTTTCTGATACGAATGTTCCTGTAGGTAATTATGAGTACTTGGTTCAATCATATGCTACACAGGAAAAATCTGGTTTTGTTGATGAAACGCCTGCCACTGTTAAGGTAGCGGCTACGGCGCTTGCAAAACCAATACTTGCAACACCTCAAGCTATTCTTCAGAAGGGTAAAGACCTTTATACTCAAATTACCTGGACTACAGATACAAACTGCAAAGTTACAAATGGACAGTGCCTTTCTGTTTGGGAAATTCGTGACCTCGACGGTAAGGCCACTTATTCACTCTTGAATAATGCAACCGGAATACAGGACTCTAATGTAAAAAAAGTTAATGGTGCTAATAGTGGCGCTGTCGTAGGGACGATGAGTAAGTCAATTTCTTTGGATACAGACTTCATTAATGCCATGAAAGCTGGCGCCTACACTTTTGCAGTCAAGAATATTACTATTGATAATGCCTTTACTAAGCCTATTCTTGAATCCGATTGGGCTACGGGAAATTTCACGGTAAAGGATAAAGTAACTGAAACTCCAACCCTTACTGTCACTCCATCAAAAGTTGAAGTCGGTTCAATAAAGGCGAGCCTTGAGATGAGTGGTATTACATTCCCGAAAAATGCATCTATCAATTTGTATGATACATGTGCTGGATGCGATATCGGCGACATCCTTACCACTGCAGATAAACTTACTGCCAAGATTACCATTCCTGATACTACCAAACCTACGACCGTTAGCGTCGAGGTTCGAGATGTCGCTACGGGGGGTCCTGTTGGAAAAACAACTTTTGATGTTATTGCGAAGGCTGCCGCTCCAAAGTCTCCAACCATCACCGAATACTCCCTTAACGGAACTAAAAATCCTGGATCGATAACTATTGAGCAAGGAACGAAACTTTCTTTTGTTCTTACTGGTACGAATCTTGCAGGGGTCGTTGCTGGTGATATTAGTCTTGGTCTCGCACCGAAGACTGCGCTTACTAACTTCAAGCCAACAGATACTACCATTACATTTGATATTGCAACTGACGCTATGGCTCCTGGGAATCCTTTGACGGTTACCGTGGCTTCTGCCGCAAACTGGAAGTCGAATTCATTTATGATTGCTGCGAAGCTTCCTGCTGGTGGTGGAGGTGGTGCTCCTGTTAATCTTCCTGCTGCGACGGTTGGATCACTCGCTGTATCAGACGCCGCTCCGGGCAAGTCGGTTATTAGTTTCGTTGTGAATGTCGGAGATGGAGCAACCGCTGATATGATTATTACTTCTGTTATCAAGATTACTCATGCAGATAAAACAGTGACAACGTATGCAACTTTTGTAGAAAAAATTAAGGATGGTGTGAAGACATATGACTATAGCTTGATGCCAGGTAAAACTGAAATGCAGCCGGGTGACGTTGTTACTATTGAAACTGTTTTGAGCGCACCAACGATTGCTGGAGCTGCTGCTCCTGCCAAAGACTCTGTCACTAAAACATACACCTATACTCCGCCAGTTGTTGGAGGAAATGGAGGTGGTGGGTCGTCCGGTGGTGGTGGACCAGCTCCAGGAAGTATGACCGGAGGTGGAGGTGGAGGTGGTGGAGGTGCTGTTATTTTACAGCCAGGCTCAACCAAGTTCTTCAAGTTCCCATTCAAGACAGCTCCATTCACAAGCTTCAAGGATGTTCAGAAAAATAATCCATTTGGAACCTATATCACCATCCTCAATAACGGAAAACTCGCTAATGGAAGTTCCGTGATTAGCGGATATCCAGGCGGACAGTTCTTCGGTCCTGATGACACACTCACTCGATCACAGTGGCTCAAGATGATCATGAACTCATTCCAGATTCCTGCACCAGCGCTTGCAAAGGCTGACAAGTCTCCATGTAAGGATGTCTCAAAGACAAACTGGGCAGCGCCATACTTCACAGCTGGAGTAAAACTTGGTCTCGTCGATGTTTATGATGATGGAACTTGTAAGGCAGAACAGCCAATCTCTCGAGGTGATGCAACTGAACTCCTCTTCCTCGCAATTGCGAAGATCGATGGCAAGACTCAGACAATTGTCACTGCTAGCGTTGGAACAACTGACGTCAATCCGTTCAAGGATATCGCTCCACAGAGTCCGGTTTACAAATATATTGTAAGCGCTGAAAAGTATGGATTCGTGAAAGGCGTTGCAAAAGGCTACTTCGCTCCAAACCAAAACTTGACTCGAGGTCAGGCAACCAAGATTCTCGTCCAAGCTCTCGGAAAGTTGGCGGTGAAATAATGTTTACTGTAAGCGATAAAATGTTGGATTGAGTAGTCGATTAGTCAGAATAATATTTTGTTACAAAATACACAGCCTCATCAGAAATGGTGGGGCTGTTTTTTCATTATATTTTTTCGTTGCTTGCCACAAGCTGCATTTCATTTGTATAATAGTGCCAATTTCTTCTCACTCAATCTCCGTATGAATATCTCCACTCGACTTCGAAAGGGTTTTACCTTGATCGAACTTTTGATCGTGATTGTGATTATCGGTATTTTGGCTGTCGGGCTTGTTCCGAAGGTTATTGATGCTCCGAAGAAGGCGAGGGATACGGTACGAAAAACGAACATCAACAATATCAAAATTGCGGTTGAATCATACTATGCAGATAAGGGTTTCTATCCCACTATTGCAGGTCAGCCCCTCACGTCACTCGACAACCTCAATGCTGCGCTTGCGAACTATTTCCAAGGAAGTAAAAATCCGAATGGCACTCCTTCATCAGGAGATTATTATCACTATGGCGTAAGCGGAACTTGCTATGTTCTTGGTATAAAAATGGAAAGCCTAAAAGGCGGTAATAGCGCGACCGACTATACCGGAGGAAAAGGCATGCCTACATGTACCGCTGTTTCTAATTATAGCGCAGGAGCTGGCCAATATTATTATGTCGCTGGTGGTAGTTTCTAATTCACTTTTTTATGAATATTTTTAGACAACTTCGAAAGGGTTTTACCTTGATCGAACTTTTGATCGTGATTGTGATTATCGGTATTTTGGCTGTCGGACTTGTTCCGAAGGTTATTGATGCACCGAAGAAGGCGAGGGATACGGTGAGAAAAAAGGATGTTGACTCTATTAAAGTCGCAATAGAAAGCTATTACGCTGATAATAATAAATATCCAACACAGGCAAATGGATCGTTTCCGGCAGGCTTTAATAATTATTTTCAAGGTGGCAAAATCCCCACCCCTTCTTCTGGCACGACTTTTACTGATTATTTTTACTATAATCCCTCTACCAACAAAGGATGTTATCTTATAGGGGCAGAAATGGAGTCCCAAACAGCTGGTAATTCGAGTGAAACTCTAAGTAAAGACGCTAACACCGGGAAGAGTTGCAGCATCACTCTTAAACCTGGAGATGGAAAATACTATTATGCCATAGGTGGAAGTTATTAATTAATTTACGTGTTTTAATAGATGTTTTTGATGCGTAAAAATATTTGCATTACGTCTTTCTGAGAACATTGCAATCCTTTTAATTTACAAAGCAAGAAAAGCTTCAGATTTCTTGAGTTTTTCTCTCTTATTTATTATAATTCGATGCAGTTATATCCTTACTTCATTTCGTATGAAATTCTCTGCAAGACTTCGAAAGGGTTTTACCCTCATCGAGCTTCTGATCGTGATCGTCATTATTGGTATTTTGGCTGTTGGACTTGTTCCGAAGGTTATTGATGCTCCGAAGAAGGCAAGGGATACGGTGAGAAAGACGGATGTTAATCAGATCAAGATTGCGGCAGAATCATATTATACTGATAACAGTAAATATCCTGCGGATCTTGCTGCAATGGCAAGTTACTTCCAAGGTGGAATTGCTCCAGTAAATGCGGGTGGACTTACTAATTATTCTTTCACGCCGCTATCAACAAGCACTTGTTATTATATAACAGCTACTCTTGAATCAGCTGCTGGAGGCAACGAACTCACGGCTCAGGCTCCAGCTGACTGTCCTGCATTAAAGACTCTTATGGGAGATGCCGCTAAGGTTGCGCCGGGTCTTGGTAAATATTATATCGTCGCCGGCGGTAGTTTCTAATTTTGAAATTTTCAGGAGCGCTTCTTGGTCGGCTAATTGGTTAGCGGTCTCGAGGCGCTCTTCTGTTCTCTTCCTCTCCTTGCTCAATGATCCCTCATGCCTCACTCACTCTTCAAGAAAAGTTCTATAGCGTTTCTTGCAGCCGCTCTTCTGGCGGTAAATGTGGTGCAGGTGCAAACGGTTTTTGCGGAGGCGACATATAGCGCGGATGAAGCTAAAACGACTTCGGGATTTTTAGGAAAGAAAATTGAGGGCGCCAGGGATCTTGTCGCCCTCATTGTTGATCAGGAGGTATGGAATGATTCGACAAGTTACGATGGACTTTCGAAAAGTAAAGATAACGGTAGTGGATTTCTTGGCTTGGGCGGCGTCTCGAGCGGAGATTTGCGTGGACGAGTTGAGCGATATGCGGAGGATATTCAGAAGGCACTTCCGAAAACACAGGTGTTGATTTTGCCGGTTTCCAAGGAGCCACAGACGGTTTTGAAGGTGCAGCAGGTTTTGGAAAGATTGTACCAAGAGGGCGATCCGGATAACTCTTCACCAACGCAACTCAAAGGAGTTGTCATGGTGGGTGAGGTTCCGCTTCCGGTCGTTCACAAAGGTGGACAGTTTTTCATGAGCTTACTTCCCTACACTGATTTTGTTGAACCGGAATATGTTTTTGCGCCTACAACGCAGACGTTTGAGCGATCCAATGGTGTAACTAACCCAAAGCCTGAAATTTGGCATGGCGTGATTCGCGCACCAGGAAGCGGTGTTGATGGCAAGAAACAACTTGCCGAGTACTTCGACAAGAACCATCTCTATCACACTGGAGACAAGGCTTATAACAATTTCCAGAAAAAAGTTCTCATCAATGACATGTCTGAGGAGGCGAAGAGTTTGAACTCGAGCCTCTTTCCGAGGTATCAGAATTTTTTGAAAAATATAGAAGACTTGGCCTATAGCCGATATAGCTCTAAATGGCTGACGCTTCTCAAGAAAAAATTTGATCTTATTGGATCTGATGGAATTGGTGCTCTGAATGCTGAGGTAGCAAAACTCGATCAGCAAGATGCTAGTGCTGAAATTCAAAAAACTCCTGAAGAGCAGGCTGTTGAAGATCAATACAAGCAAGATATCGCCAAGGCTTCTGCGGGTGGCAATGCTCCTAATTCCGCTAAGTCTACAGATTATGATGCCGTGATTCCGGATATTCAGACGATGGCTCCGATCCAGAAGTATCATCTCCAATATCCAGAACTCTTTGGAAATTTTTTGAATAAAGTAACCGACTGGGCCACCGGAAGTGGACGATGGGGTGAAAGCGATGTCGAGAGCCCTCCTTCAATTATTGCGAAGAAGGATCTCTTTATGATGGAGTATTTCAAGAGCATCAACGACTCTATCGAAGCAAAGATCAATGAACAGCTCGAGAAAATACAAAAACCTCAACGACTCAATCGAAGTGTCGCCGTTACGGGATCGTTTGGTGGAACGGTTGTGAATCAGTGGGGACTTTCCAATGGAAAACCTGCAAATCCTTCTGCTGGTTTTACGCCGCTGAGCATTGCCGTACCCGTATATGATCAGAATGGACAGCCATCTATTAGTTATCCGAACAACAACTATTCCAATCCGGTGAAGGCGATGATTAACATCCTCTTTATCAATGGCTCGCTTGCGCTTAGTGCGCCGATGCTCACATCCCTTTCGCCCAATGCGCAATCTGGTGCCCAGGAGGCTGGCGGCGCCTATGGATCCTCTTTTCATACAATTCATGGTATTAACTTTCTTGATTTAAACAGAGCTCAACAATGCTCTCTCTATAGCGGATCGCAACAAAAACAGGTTATTGCGAATGGCTATGCGGGAGCCGTTCCTCAAATGGTGAAGTTTATTCGTTCTCTTAATATCGGAACGATTAATCAAGCTGCGGCGGCGGCGAGCACTCCTTCGAATTTTAAGGATCCGCGCCGTGTGTATGGACTTGGGATTCATGCACGGACTTTAACCCAAGCTGAAGCCAAAAAACTAACGGGAAATATTTACGATCACGGCGCGCGAATCGAACCTGATTTAGCTCTCCCAATACCAGCCTTTGATCGCCTCAATCCTCCCGGTGGTGATCCGACCACTCCTTCTGCGGGAGATATTATTCTCGCGCTCGACGGAACTCCGGTCAATACCGATAATCCTTTTGACTCTATTCTCAGTACGTATTCCTCTTATGGAGGCGTAAAGGTTAGTTATCTTCATGTCGGAACGGCTGGTCCACTTGAAACCAAGATGTTTCTCCGAGATGTCAATGACGACGGTGTAGCTGCTGGATGTTATGGAATAAACTTCCAAAACCAACTCGATGTTGAGTCGGGCAAAACTGATAAAAATGGAAAACTTATTCCTCGCCACTGTTATCCAGAACTCGCAACCTCTTCTGTTGCTGACCATGCTGGTACTGTCCGCGTCTCCGATTCTGCGACCATTGCTGATGTTGATGGACTTAACGCATGTACCAACTTTTCCGGATATGAACTCTTTGCGAAGTTTTATGCAGGAGTACGAGATGTCTTGAAATCACTTCGTGCTAAACCTGGGGATCCAATCACAGAGCCATTAAATAGCCATGATCCATCAAAGATGATCCTGGTTCAGTCGTATGAAAATAAAAATCAAAATATCAAAACAGATCCCGTGACGATGCAAGATTTCTTGAATCTTTATGGTGTTATGAATGGCGTGGATGAGAATGGTGATTATTTCGACACTAATTCTGATGGGAAAACTCAGCAGATCCAGTGGCGAGATCTCAATGGTAATGGGAAAATGGATCTTTGGCTTAACTACGTAAAAACATGGGGGGTTCAGACGAACCAATCTAATCCAGCTAGCAATACTAATCAATATACCATTGGTGAAGATCTACTACTTCCTCCTCAGGCATTCGCATTTTTGCAAGACAAGCCTGAATCTTTAGATGCAGCTGAATTCAAGACATATCATCCAGAACTCTTCCAAGGAGATCGCTATATTGGAAAACCTACCGCTGAATTTTTGGGTGGTGATTATGGTGTTGATGATCCAACGGAACTTCCTTATCCATTCAAACCTGCTGGATCTACAGAAAACGAGAAGTGGCAAAGTATTGTAAAAGCCTTTTTGGATACCGATACTCCTCGTACATTTCAGACGAGTGAGTTCCGATTAGATCAGAGTCAAAAACTTGTCCCTTACGCATCAATCACTTTCACTCCAAACAAGGAAAAAGATTTATCTACTGTGGCGTATCACGTTGAGCCAACGTCTTCGACACTACGAACTCAGTTCCAGAGTACACTTACAACAGGTCTTCCGATTGATAAGCCTCGATATGCGACGTATGTCGACGCTACTAGCACAACCCGAGAAGTTGTATATCCAAATATCTTCTCTGCGAGTTCTTTTGAAGAGTATGGAAATTATCTCGCTCAAACAGAGCAGTCTCTTGGTATGAGTGGTGCGCTCACAAGTATGTTCCAAAACCCTGGTCCTGGATTACAGGAAGGTGTAAAAACGGCTCAAGATGGCCAAAAAATCTTCACGTTGATTGACGCTAACAAGGCGAGGTCGTTCGTCGAATGGAAGGCGCTAAGCCTCGAAGAAAAGCATCAGCGCGTTATGACGGAGTATCTCAATCCCGATGTTGATGGATATATTGATGACTCACCTCAAGGCTATGAGGCGATGTATTTCGTTGCAGATGGAAGGTCTACCTATTATACGACTGACTTTTCTGGTGATCCTCCGGTGAATGAAACTGACTCTGTTTACAATCAACTTGCGAGTGGATCGATGGTCTTCGGCGATCCTGTTGCTGGAACTTCAAGTGATGGGAAGGTCGACGACACGTCCAAGGATATTGATGGCGGCAGTGCGCCAGCGGGCGGCAAGGACTGCAAAGGACAGACGTATTCTGAGCCTGTTCCTATCTTAGATTGGTTCTGTGCTATCAAGGGTTGGTGGAAACAGACCAAAGAAACTCTCAAGAAACCTCTTGGAATAGACCTTTCTAAACCATCTGAAGGAAATACGTTCAACAACGTTGTCAAAACTGGAAGCGTAATGAGCAGTCTAGAAATTAACGTATCCAAAACGCTTCTTCAGACACGTGGCGATATTGCCGATGTTACCGTTACTGCAAAAGACAAGAATGGAAAGGTAGCGAGTGATGATCACGGATCGATTGTTTGGTTACAAGTAGAAGGTAGTAGCAGCTCTGATTCTACGAAGGCTCAGGTTGTCCCGGATGTAAACGATCTCTCTGATGTTACATTCCATGATGGCACCGGTGAGTCTGACGAGGCGGATGATAGTCAAAATAAGAAAATTTCCAAGAAAGGCCTCTTCCTTTCTGAGGGTATTGCGAAGTTCCAAATTGTTTCTGGTGATGCCAAGCAACCGCTCGTTATTCGAGCCTATGGCTACAACGATAATGGCCAGATCCAGAGCCAAAATAAGACACTCAGTGTTAATAATGTCCACCTCAATGTCACTCCCGAAAATCCGGTTCTTGTTGCAGGATCAAAGGATCCTATCAGTGTCGATGTCAGTGTTGTTGATGAAGGAGGGCAGGTTGTCGACCTCAGTACTGATGTCGAAATCAAGGTAGATGGTCCGAAAGATCTCGTTGTTAGCTCAAAGAAAATATCTTTGAATCATGGACAAGGATCCTTCACTCTTACTGCTGGAAATATAAGTGGAGATATTCATTTGGAATTGAATCCAGGGTCTCCTTCTGTGGCTCCTACAAAAGAAGATCTCGTTGTTGCCGGTGGAGATCCGAAGTCACTTGCTATGACTGGAAGTGACACTATTCTTACTCCTGGAGGACTTACTGGTCAGGACATTCATGTCGATATTGTTGATACATTTGGTAATGCAATCAAGGATCAGCCTGTTCGGTATACTGTTGTGACTTCTGGTCCAATTGATGTAACTGGAATGCATGATGTCGATTCTAGCGCGTCCGGTTATCAGATTGATACCTACGCTGACTCACTCGCCTTTTCTGTTCGCTCGAAACAGTCACCTGACGTAGGAACGGGCGTTGTCCAAGTTACTGCTGAGCTCGATGATGGTACAAAACTTCAAACCCAAGGTTCTGTCGCAGTTCGTAACGACCTCCATCTCGAAATGAGTGCAAATAGTGTAACGTTACCTGCTGACGGAGGATCGCAGACTCTTTTCACTGCTACGTTGAAAGATACTTCTGGACATATCGTTTCTTATAGCGGTCCTGTTTCATTCTCTTTGGGTAGCGAACATCAAGCTCTGGCTGGTGGTATGGGTCAGTTTGCTTCTCAGGCTCCAGATCACTTTGTTGGAGGTAAGGCTTTGGTAACGGTTAAGTCCGGTAAACATTCAGGAAATTTGTTTGCTTATGTGGATAGCCTTGGGCTCCCTTCGGCTACCGCCTCGGTCGCCATCCAACCACTCACTCCTGAAAAACTCGTGGTTACAAGCAGTATCAAAACTCTCGCTACGAAGGTTGGACTTTCTGCGGCGACAGGTCCAGGCAATGGCGGTGGTGCTGGAAACATGGCCCCTGCCGGAACGGCAGCAAATATCACTATCTCTCTTTTTGATTCAAATGGAAATCTTGCAACCAACTCTGCGGCCGCGACTCTCACGGCGCGAATTACGAAAGATACTCAGGCTTATGGATACATCCGAACTTCGAATGGCACATTGACCAACCAGACGAGTCTCTTCTCGTCACAGGGTAGTGGTGTCATTACGGTTGAGTCGCGCGAGTCGCCAGGACCGATTCACTTGGTGATATCTTCTCCTGGACTCGGCAGTACGACCCTTGAGATTCTTACTCATGGCCGAACTGGCGTAGGCCAGATCTCTCAATTCAATCCAAACGTTCTCTATGCATCTGTACTCGGTGGACCTTTTGGAAATGTTACAGAACAGAATTACCTTGCAGGCAATCTCCTCTTCAGTGGAAAAACTCAGGCTGCAAGCGCTATTACGACCGACCCAACTCCTCATCACAAAATGGCTACGCTCAATCCGTATGGCGGCATATCTATTGCTGACGATACGGTCACTCTTCGTGTCAACTCTTCTGGTTACGCGGATCCTTTGCGTGTCGATATCATGAACGATCTCGGAAAAACGCTCATGGGATCTCTTATTATAAAACAACAAGGAGCTCCCCAGGTTGTCAGCTCTCTTTCTGATATCGCAGGAAAGGCTGGCGTTTTTGTCCAAAAAATATCTACCACCCCTGACACTACAAATACATCTAACAATACAAACGCTGACATCTCCTCTACCTCTCTCGTCTCTACACCTGACGGGCTTTCTATTCGAGACAATAGCACCGAAATTGCTCGAGTTAATACGGTTGGCGGTATACACATCAGTGACTCACGCGTTACCCTCACAGTTGCTCAACATGAAGAAGGATCTACAGATACTTCCAAGTATCTCCGTATAGATGTTGCTCTTTCTGGAACCGTCATCGCGAAGGTACAACTTGGATTTGATGCGGTAAATACGATTTCTCTTTCTTCGACACTCCCTACATCTTTAAACGATTTTGGAACTGGAGTTTGGCTCGTCTCAAACCTCAAAGACGGCAATATTAGTTTTGAATCAACCTACTCCAACTACTCGACGAGTGATGCCAAGGGTTATTCTCTTGTTGACCTCTCAAAAGATGCAACTGATAAGAATGATTCTATTGGATCTTCATATACCTCTCTCGAAGACGCCATCACCTCGCCAGGCGTTGGATTTGTTGGGAATAACAAGCACATGCTTCTTCTCGCGGCTCGCAACACGGTTGGCGAGTCACACCTTCCATATGCTTCAGAAATTGGTATCGTTCTCGGTGATCCAACGGTAAAACTTCCTGGCGACAATACCGTCTCTCAAACTGGATTTACGAAAGACCTCGGAAAAAGTATTTATAATGGTTCGACCACTGCACAGGTTATCCTTCCTGTTGATGTCAATGGAGATGGCAAAAAAGACCTCCTTATTGGCGATGAAGATGGAAAGATTGAATACCTTCAATATACTGGAGGAGAGGCTCGATTTACCGATCGTGGAGTCCTCATTGATGTCGCAAATGGCATTCGTACCGGTGTTGTTGGAGATGTGAATAAAGATGGCTATGACGATCTCCTCTTTGCTGTAAAAGAAAATTGTACCAAGAAAGATACGTGTGTCGATTACTACAAAAACACTGGTGGATTTTTTGTTCGAGAGAATCTCGGACTTGCAATCAGTCCAGTCGACAAGGTGACTTCGATGAGACTTGCCGATATGAATCAGGATGGATGGCTCGATCTTGTTACCGGTCTCACAAATGGAGATGTCCGAATTTTCATGAGCCAACAGGGTCAGTTCACCAAGATTGGTCAGCTTGTTGGAACGTTCTCTGGAGCCGGCTCTGTCGATCTCACCGTGAGTGTAAGTCTTCCTGGCGCAACGGGCATGCCTGGAAGCACCGATCAGTATCCAGATATTCTCGCGGTACCGCATGGTGGAACATCTTCCAAGACAACCTACCTCATGTCGAATCCATCGACGACCCAGGGTGGTAATGTTACCTATACGCAACTTGCTGCTCCGGCTAAACCAAATCAACAACAGGCAATCGACGATCTCACCAAGGGCATGAAGGATTCTCAGAATCTTGATGCCATGAATCTCTACAAAAAAGAAACGGCAAAAGATGAAAATGGTAATGGAGTTCCGGATTATCTTGATATGTCGAGCATTGGTGGTATTGGAGATACCCTCAGTTCCTATCAAGACAAATTCAACGGTATCGCCGACTCGGTTGCGAATACGGTCAAAAAACTCCGTTGTGGCGAGAGTTGCTTCCCTCTACCAGTTAACCAGGCTTTCTTGGCTCCAGGACTTACGAATAATAATGGAACGCCAGGTCCTTTTGTTGACGGCATCCCAGTTTTTGGCTCCTCATTCCCGTGTAGTCCATACTACTCGTTCTGGCCGCCTTGTGATTACAAAAATATTGCGATGACGTTCCGTATCTACGTCTCTCCTACCCTCACAGGACAGGTTGCGCTCTCTATCTGTTCAGGCGGTCCATATCCAGTAGGAGGAGTTGCAACTTCTTCTCAGTGTTATGTTTTTGCTCCAAATATTTCAGTTATTCCGGCTTCCCTCTGCAAGGCTATCTCTGAAAAGATCAGTGGTGTTGTACAGGGTGCGCAAAACTTCGGAACATCTATCGCTGATAAAGTTGGTGGAGGAGATGGTGGTAATACCGTCATGATTGCTGGTGGTGGCGCCTCGAATGGCACGAAAGACACTACGACAATTCATGACGTGAGTCAGCTTCTTGGGCAATACAAGGCGGAGACAAATGTTTCAACGAATATCCGCGTACCTGGATTCCCTCAGTTTATTACCGACTGGATGGATCGACAAATTGAAGAGGTTCTCAATAAACTTGCCGACCTTCCTGATCTCTACATTATGTATCCGGATTTGAGTTCTATTGGAAATGCTTTTGTTCCGCAGGTTCCGAAGGGTAAACTTTCTGGTTATACGAAGTTCCTGGCGTATCTCAATAGCATTCCACTTATCTCTATTGAGCCAAAACCTCTTAATATTCGCATCCCTGCTCTCTCTCCTTCGCAAATTCTCAAGTTCCAGAATGATGCCCAGCAGTGGCTTGTTGATTTTGAAGCGGAAATTGAGCGTGTCAAAAATATTCTTAAGTGTGACAGTGGTCCTACGAATCCTGGCACGGTTAATATCTGCAAACTCCTTAATGTCAAAGTTAGTGGAACGGTTTCTGCTGTACAGAAACTCATGAAAGATCTCGAAACTCTCAAAAAACTTCCGAGAAAAATAGCTGAATATCGAATGATTGAGACGAAATATATTGGTCAACTCATCAACTATCTCCAAACGGTAAGTACTTTTGTTGGTGGCTATGTAAAACGTCAGCAGAATCGCATCAGTCAATGGTTAGATATCGTAAAAGGCATTAAGAGCATGCTTGCTCAATGGCAAGCACTCGTTAACTTAACTCTCGATTACAATACCCAGTGTGATAGCTGTAAGAGTGAACGGTTCTCTCTCTTCCATGTTCTCGTCTCTCTCTTTGTCAATATCCCATCTCCGCCTATTATTCCATTCCCAAAATGGCCAGATATCGTTCTCGACTTCTCTCGAGTTGAGGCTGGTGTTCACGTCTCATGGCCCGATTTGACATTCTCCCCACAGCAAATTCTTTTGCCAACACTTCCACGTGTACATATTCCTGTCGACATCAATACTCCTCTTATCAATGTTGATCTTGATTTTGGAAAGTTCATCCCAACTATTCCTCAACTCCCAACCATTCCGGATCTTCCAAATCTCCCAGATCTTCCTCCTCTTCCGGTCTTCAAGCTCCCAGATCTTCCTCCTGCTCCACAAATCCCTGGACTTGGAATGTTCAAAGGCGTTGATTTACAGGCGCATATTTCAGCACTTAAGAAGATTCTTGTCGTTGTCTGTCTTCTCAAGAAGGGATACATCACCGTCCCTGAAAGTAACCTCAAGACTCAGGTTGAAGAGCTCACTCAGCGTCCACTCAAACCACCTCTCGCGATCGACCTCAATGCTGGTCTTAATGTGAAATATCCAGAGATTAAGTACGACAGTGTCGATCAGCTCATCATTCGTAGCAAGATAAAATTCGAACTTCAAACTGATTTTATTTACACATTCTTCAAGCAGTTTGCTGATAAGGCGAATGCGGTTACAACTGACTTAGTGAAGGGTGTGAATACCGGTCTTCAAGAAACTGTTGATGCCGCTGGCAATGTCATAAAAGTTGGCGAGAATGCGGTTCAGGGCGCATCAGATGCTGTCAATGGTGCTGTTGGTGGCGCCGTTAAGGACGTCAATGGTCAGGTCAAAAAAGCTATTAACTATGCACCTCCTGCAGAACCTCTTCAGTATAAGATTGTCGCCGAAACAACGTATGTTGATCCGGCAAATCTTCCTCAGGTACATCCAGATACATCTTCCAATTTCATCGCTGAAAATGAAAATGGAAACAACTATATTGCTGGCCTTCAGCATGCTCTCGAGCAGTATCTTGTTGATCGCGGCGATGGCATGAGCGCTTTACCTAATGGAGATACCTACTCTCAACAATGGATTGCTCAATATGGAAAACGATCTCTCAATAGCTATCTCGTACAGGCTGGCGTGAATGATGCTGGATCAAAGGCACGTCAGTACCTTGCGTATACTGAACCATCCGGAGGTTCTAGTAGCGGAGATTCAAATCAAGACACGACCAAACTCTACGAAAATTACGCAACCGATACACAGACGCCTGTCGGTATCTATATCGAAAATAAAGCTATGGGTAACGCTGAAAAGCTTGTTGAATATACGGCCGAAATGAATCGAGATCCGAAAGAATTTGATGCCGACGTTGATGGCGACCTCGACACTGATGCTATCTATAGTCTCGGTGGTGACATTTATTTCAAAGAAAACAAGAAGTCATCTTCTAGCGATGCTTTCAATCAATACATTTCTTCGAGTCCGCGTGTTGCTGATATCAACGATCTCTTGCCTATCATGCCGGCAGTTCATGGCGTCAACGCAGACTATTCGCAAAAAGACTCTGTGACTGTTTCCTGGAATGAGGCTGTTCAGTCTCTTGGCGGACGGGCTCAGCCGGCTGGATACGAGATCTTCTTCCATGATGCATTTGGATCAGCTCGAAAGCGTTATTTATATGATGATGCAGCTGGAAAGATTCCATATGATTCGAGCGTGACTACTGACGGTCTATCAAAGGGCCAGTCTCATACGATTACCTTCCCTCTGGAATACGGATCAACCTACTTCCAAATCATCCCTCTTGATTCTGATGGACATGCTGGAACCTCTTCATCCGTTACGCTCCTCGCACCTCAGCTGTGTGGAGACAATGCAGCTCCGCTCGTGAGCGTTGGTGGTAATGAGGGTGCTAATGGAGCGAGTGAACGTTATGTAGCCATCAGTAAGACACTTATGATTGACGCTTCAACGTCTCTTGATGTGAAGTCAGCAATTACCGAGTACTTCATCGATACCGACACGAACGTTGATACGGATAAAGATGGAGACCCAACAAATGACCGAAATATTGTTCAGGATTCACCGATCTTTACCGTTGGACCATTCACTAAAGAGCAAGATACTGGTATCAAAGTTTGGGCTACTAACGCTCAAGGAAACTCTGGTGGAAAGGCTGTTATTATTCACGTGTTTGTTCCGGATATCGTTTTGTCTGGTGCTTCACTCAAGGATGGATCTGCATATGGCCACGTCTCACCTACCGTTCCTCAGATGCCATTTGCGCTTGTTCGCCAGCGATCTGGAAATGCTACCGTCCTTGGAAATTACACGACTGATGATCAGGGAAACTTCTTGATAAAGGGACTCTCCACTGAAGGAAAGACTGTTATCAAAAATGCGGCTGGGGATATTGTCGCCGAGTATAGCGGGGCGACTGGAAAAGTATCTATCTTGAAAGATGGCTACACTGCCACGGTTAATACCGATAACATCAATCACCTTATTCTTATTCAGGTTCAAGACACCAAGGGAACGAAACTTGCTTCATTCTTCGAGGTTCCTGACTCCAATACTGACGCCGTTATTGATGATCCTTCTACCGAATACACACCTGTTACTGTCGATGCTCTTCATGGTGTTCACGTCAAAGACACCTCGTTATCCGACCAGTACATCTTCCGAAATATTGCCGCTAATGATCCGAAATTCTTCGGTGGCATCGAGGTTGTTGATACTAACTCTGCCAAGCGCGTAGCGGTTATCGACTCGTCGGGACATACCTACGTCCTTAATCAACAAATATCTGTAATGTTCGAAGACATCCCTGATATGCCATATCTCTTCGACCTCAAATTCAATGGCAATCTTATTGGCCAGATCTATATTGCAAGTGTTTATGGCAAACCTGTAACGGTTCTTGATAGCAAAGATTTCGAACCTGCAACACCTCTCGATCTTCCATCAGATACTCCTACGACGACTATCTTTACCGACGTCTCTCTCGACTCTCCGATCTATGACTCCATCGTCTCTCTCGAACAGAATGGCATCATCGAAGGATACAAAGAAAACGGCAAGACCGTCTTCAAACCTGATCAGCTCGTCAGCCGTGCTGAATACACCAAGATTCTCCTCAAGTCACTCTGTATTGAACCAAGACCAGAGGCGTACAAGGCACCTTCACCATTCTATGATATCAGTTCTGCTGATCCGACTCCTTGGTACTACTCGTGGGTCAAAGAGTCTTATTTACGAAAACTGGTCAATGGATACCTCGACCAAAAACATGCCGATGGATCTACTCCATTCAAGCCGATTGCATTTATTTCACGTGCAGAAGCTACGAAGATTATCGTACAAGCACTCGATATGCTTGGCATTGTTGACTACAGTAAGGCGACCGCCGATACGTCGAAAATCTGGTATGCAAAATATTTTGAAGTTGGAAAAAACGTTCTTCCTTTCTTGAAGAAAGCTTCCAAGACTCCACAGGCGTTCATCATTACAAATGATGAAGCTGTAAATCCAGAATACAAGATTACTCGTGGAGATTTCGCAGTAATGGCTGCGCGTGTTCTTAAGTTCTCAAACTGTCATCCTCCAATCGTAAAACCTCCGGTTGTCGTCGCGCCTCCTATTCCAGATGGCCCAAATAAGACCTCTCAACTCCCTCCTGGCGTGTATGTTTATCTTCCGCAGTGTGCAACATGTCCTTGTACGTCGACACTTGATCATACTGGAATGCTCTTACCAGGTGATACAATTTTTGCGATACTATCTACTAAGGATCATGGTGTTGTTTATCGTAAAAGTAATACTGTTATTCTGTCTCCGTAAATCCTCACTTTCGTTATGCGAAACTCCTCCTCACATTTCGCCGCTCTTCTCAAAAAAACTACATCACTCCTTGTAGGTTCTTCTGTTGGAGTTGCTATCTTTTTTGGAGCTTATTCTGGCATACCAGTCTTGTTTGCCGCTCCAGACACAGGAAGTGGAGGCGCTGTTATTGATCCTGGAACAGGAGGCTCTACCCCCGACCCTATCGCTCCGCAAAACGACACCGATAAAAAGTGTAGCGATGCTTTTCTTCCTTATGCACAGGCAGAACAGCAGAAGTTTATTACATTTATGAATACGCATTTCAAAAATGCGGCTCCAAATTCAGAACTCTTACCGGTTGGTCTCGATGGACTCAAGAGTTTCCGTAACAAGATGATCACGAAACGTAATGGCTTCAAGCCTGCGAATACTCAAGTTGGCCAAGTTGATGAGATGGCCTATTGCGACAAACTTCTCGAACAGCAACTCTCTATCGCCTCGGCGGTTTTTGAGCAGTACGTGAGCGATACGACCTACTCCAAGCAGTCCACCGCTCTTTCCGCTAAGCTTGCCAATATCAATGGAAAGCTCCGAAGTTTTGGAACGCTTCTCTCTCAGCTTGATGGCTATTTCACAACATTTGGTAACAAATTATCTTCCTTCACTCAATCATGTATCAAAAAGTAACTCATTACCGCGGATTCTTTGGAATGGGAATTTTTTCGGGACTTCTCGTCTCGGTTATTGTTGCGAGTGTTCTTGCCTTTACCTCTTCGGAGTCTACCTCTGCTGCTGGTTCAAAGGCCTATGACCAGGCAAATCTCGCAAAAGTTACCGCAACTCTCCAAAATCCAAAGACGTCTCTCGAAAACATGAGTACCGCATATCATGGAACGGTGAATGCGATTTTCAACGATTACATCGATCAGTTAACAAACATCCAAGACGGTGACAAAAAAGTTGATGGCAATACGACTCTCTACGACAAAAAAACTCAACCTCCAAAAGACGATAAGGAATGTGCCAAAACTGGAAACGACATGAACATCAGCACCTACTGTCTCTACCTTCGCATCGATGATCTCTACGAGGTCTACTACGATGCCCTCTTAGTACGAGGTGACACTGCAGCCAAAGAAGTCATGGCTATTCTTAATAACGATGCTACTCAGACCAAAACACTTAGCCAGAGTCAGGCTCGCGCTAGCTGGACTCGACGTGAACTCGAAACGTCGAAAAAGACTCTCGATACGAGCCTCAAGGCTTACAGTGAACTTTTAACTCAATTCCCTCTTCATCAGGAATACACTAAAACGATCAAACTTCTCGTAAAATATTACGATCACTTAACTGATATCCGAAAGAAGGTTGATACTTACCCTACTCGCTTCCAAGACGTTTCTACTCAAGATTGCAAATAGCAACATACCTATGACCCGTCGCTCCACTCTTATCACCATCGGCATCGGCATACTCATCATCATCTCGGTGATGCTCGGCGCTGAGCGTGCGACAGGAAAGTGGCTACCATTTGTAGACGAGGTTCACGTCGCCAATGCTGCCGATACGCTCGATGTTCCACCTACAACGCATGCTGTTTTCACGAAGATGCTCAAGGAAATTGGCATCGATAATCCAAATGGAGAAATTACTTCGGATTCTATTTTTCATACGAGCAATAAAAATATCTACCTATACACCTATCAGCAAACCCTTGATAAGGCCGAAAAGGCGGCTCTTCTTGAGCTTGGTCAGTCATACGGGCTTACGCCTGCAGAAGCAGAACAGGTCATAAGCGGTATCTACACACCACTCGTCAAGAAGGCAAATGTCACTGGATATGGCCAGGATAGAGCTGTTGCTGATATGACGAAGATTCAACGCTCCTATGCTCGAATTCTTCAGCACAAACGTCTTGAGTATCAATTGGGTGCGACTGTTGCATCAACAGAAATATTCGCTAACGGCAGTGTTGATGACTCGAGTTTCGACCTTATTCACGATCTCGACATTATCGAACAGATTCTTTTCGTTGAGCAGTCAAAGAATCAACTCAATCAAAAACCCTTCAAAGACCCTACATCAAAAACCTCATCTTTTGGTACGAGTAGCGTTGGAACACCTTCTCCTACTCCTTCAAAAAATCCAGCAAATACACCAAAAACTGATCCGAAAGACACTCAAAATCCTACGAAACCAAAAGCTCCTGCTGATACCGGAAAACCGGCAACTATTGAAGATATTATCAAAGGCCTTAATTCAAAAAATGGCACTATTAATGCTTGTGAGAAGAACTCTCCTATCAACAAGGCTATTGATTCATACGATACTACTCATCCAACGTCTGACACTGGTTCCGGCCCAGTGCCTCCTGGTGGCTCTTCTGGGTTCCCTACTCCGGATCTCACTTCGACTCCAGTTGGCGACATTGTATCACCTGAGTTTCAACCAATTACCGTCTCTCCTGCAACTCCGCCGGTTACTATTCCTCAATCTGACTTCTGTAGCGACATTAGTAATACCCAAAGTTCTGTTACTTCCACGACTCCAACAAAGGACACGACCTTTAAGTCAGAGAGTAAACTCATTTATTCATATCCAGAAAAGGCTCCTCATATTTTCTGTGTATCTCTTGATACTCGTAGCCGAGAGTACAAGTCATACTACCCAAAAGATACTTGTATCCAGTGTATGGTTGCGGCCATGAACGACACGATGAAAAAACTCTTATCCAAATCCCTCACCCCGAACAAGATAACTGGAAATGCCTTTGAGTCTTCAAAATGTAAATCGATTAATCTCGTAAGTCTCGTTGATATTAATATCTTCACGATTCCAGTTCCGATCCTCACTCCGAATAAACTCGGACCTTTCGTTGGCCATGATATTGGGAAAGAGTGGGATCGTTATGTTAAAAATGGCCTTCCTTTTGGTCAGACAAAGGGAGCGAGCATTCAGCGCACTATTGATGAGGCGGCTCAAAACGCAGGTCCTGATGCAACTCAATCTGAGGTTCTTAATGAAATAACATCTATCATTGCGTCTCAAATGACTACTGCTGCCGAGAAAATGTCACAAAGTCCAACTACAACCCAGGCAGACGCAAAAAGTGAAGGATTTCAGCAAATCGTTCAAGAAATGCGAATCATGACTTCGTATTTTGCTGGATTCCAAGAGGTCTTTAAGCATTTCAACAACGATACCTGCAAAGTCTTCGCTGATAAAAAAGATACTGAGTAACCCTCCCCTTATGTCTCGTAGAAACAACCCACAACATCCATCGGCTCGAAGCCTCTCAAAAATTCTTACTGCGGTAGGGGTTGTTGTCGTATTTACCCTTTCTGGCTCTGTGGATACGCTTGGACTCTTCCAGAGTCAACGAGCAGAAGGCTACTCTGTGAAATATCCTGTTGTCGCCGGATGTCCTGTCGACAAACGTTTCTCAAATTGGGGATCTTTCGTCCAAAATGGCATCTCTACTTCTGGATTCTTTAGTAACTGGTCTGATCTCTTTACGAAGAATATGTGCCAACTCAACGATATCAACTTCCTCCAAGACTCCCTTGATGGTGCCCAGGCTCAACTTCGTCAGAAGATTTTTGCCTGCCAGACGGCATCTGTTGCCCCACTTGTTCAAAAGGTGAATGACCTTAAATTTGAAATCGAATACGTCAGACACATGATGGATACTGATGAAGAACAACCTGCCCCAGATGGCTCGAAGGCTGTTGTTCGTAGCCCGAGTCAGCTCAGCCAACTTCTCAATGATAGCGTTGTTGTACAGCGTGGCCTCGTCTCCCCTGGACGATTCTCTCAACTCTTCGCTCAGTTTGAAAATAAATATGCCTCAAAAATAGACCTCTACCGTAATTGCAAGGATGGCGACTGGCTAGCTCTTACGACCGCATGGAATGACTTTGTAAGCAACTGGGCTGGACTTAGCCCTGCATGGAACAAGCTCAAAAAACAGACGAGCGCCAAAGTTGATACCCTCAGCGGACCACTTATAAGTAAGAATTTCTTGAAAGGTGTTCTCGATGTTCGTCTTAATAATCTTGAACCTACCCAAACATTGACGGGGATCTACAAAAATCTCACTAAAGATAGTGGCAAAAAAAATACAACCACAGGAGACGCATCTAAGGGGGATACTTCCAAAGACAGTGAATCAAAGAAAAGCGTTTCTTCTGACTTCTTAAGCACAATTACTGCCGCAACGCAGGATGAGAGCCGATACACTCGAGAGAAAGAGCGCGAGAAGCGTCGCGCACACTACATGTTCCTCTATAGTCAATTTAATGATGCAGCAAGCAATGAGATGCTCAAGCAGACCCAGGCAATGAATGACGTCATCGACAAAACTCTTCCTATCATGGATGGAGCCCGAGCTTGTACGAAGTACATCGCTGATAGGCAGTGTGGAGGAAAGTAATTCAAAATCACCTCCCCGGCTGAAAGAAGAGGTGATTTATTGTTTTCAAATGCTTTTCTAGGGCGTTTTTTGAATGCGAGATACTTAAGATACATCGCATAAGGGGCCGGGAACAGGGAACATTGTTGTACGCTACTTGGCGTATAAACTTACTGCTTGAAGGATAATCTTGCATCGACATGCGGGCTGAGGGATTTATCCTGTGATTTCTAACGAACTTTTCTAGCGAATGTATTATCCTAATACGAGAGAGAGGATGGCTCCTGCGAGACCTCTTCTCTTGTCTCTCTGTGCTGCCGGTACACCTACCGGCGTATTAGTTCCTAGCTCTAATGATACCACTTCTGCCTTACAGTACGGACAGAGATGAGCTCTGTTTGAAACGGACTTACCGCATGTATAGCAGTTGAGGATCATGTGAGTGAGGGGTTGAGGAGGGATTTGAGGGTATCTAGTTGTCACGGACCGAATGAGAGAGCGTTATAGAACCTCACGGCTCGAGATGAACGCTGTAGACTTGATCACCTGCGATTGGCGCAAGACGATAAGTCTCGACCGGACCACTCACGGAATTATTCATTGTCGGTTGCGATGCTAATGATGCACCTACCGACTGTGGAATTTGAGTGGGGATGTGTTGCGCTGACGATTGTTGATAGTTGGGACTTGGGAGATTCTCGGCGGATATGCTTTGAACATAACCTGCCATTTGAAGAGGTTTTTCAGGCTCACTTACATGAGGGGGCAAGTTTTGCGGGGCGTAGGATGTTTGGACCATCTCTGCGTCCGGCGTATAAGCCGCACTTCTCATGATTTCCTGGGCTGACTCGTGGGCGGTTTGACCGAGGAAGGCACGAAGCTCACTTTCTGTCGTGCGGTACACTCTGCCTAACTTTAACGCCCTGAGTTTCCCCTCCCGAATCCATTTCAATACGGTGTATTGATGGACCTGGAGGATCTCAGCCACCTGCTTCGGAGTATAGAATCGTTCATCCATGTCTCCGATCTTATCACACTGATTGTCAACTTTCTATCGCTTTTTTAAAGTTTTTTACACTTAATGATACTTCTTTACACTTTGTTACATTTTATTAAATCAAACTTACTCACTTGTTTTGATGTGATTACACCTTTCGCAATGTAATTACATCTAGCTAAATTTGATTCAATTTCACGCTGTTGCGCACAACTTACCAAAGTTAATTATAGTTATCAATACTTATTTCAAGTTCTCTACACTTGTTTAAACTTAATGATATTTATGTGTGTCTACTTTTGTGTATGTTTAACCCAATTCTATTAAAGTATATTAAACTTTATTAAATCTAATTAAATTTAACTTGTGCACTGTATGTTCAAAACTTTTGCAAAAGCTGTCCATATATCTATTGTTTGGTTTCATAAATATTTTCTTACTCAATTATTTTTGAGCACAAAAAAACCTCCACTAGGGAGGTCTTTTTATATTCGCTTATGTGTCTTTAGTTGTGTCGTGAAATTGGAGTGTGGTGTGACCTGTATGGAGGAGGTGCTTCAAACCGTGGCTGAGCGTGAGCTGCGCCCATGATGGCGTCGACGTGGTCATGATAGTCGCTGTGAGGAAAAAGTTGTCCAAGTGTTGCAAATATCTCTTTTTGCCCAACCCTGCCATCTACGAGCCTTTCTGCAACTTTCGTGATGCTAGGTAACTCTCCTAATAGAGATTCACCATCCTTGAGCCCAAGAGCTGCTCGTACGCTATGTGATAACGCGTAAGTTTTTTCATTGTGAAGAGATGCTACTGTCACTGCGACTCTTACTTCTGCTACCTCTACTGCTTCATGGCGGGACCTTCCTGTATCCAATCCTGTTCCGTCAGTCATAAATGTTGGTTTAATAGAACTTGAGTTTTGCATTTTACATGTATTTTTTTATTTGTCAAATCTAAAGCTGAATGACTTTGTATGGAAGGTTATATTTCGCTTACTTTCCCCTCCGGGGACTAGCGCATAATCTTCTTCAGCCACTTTCCCGTGAGGGATTCCTTGGCCTTGATGACCTCTTCTGGGGTGCCAAAAGCGACGACTAAACCACCCTTGTCGCCACCTTCTGGGCCCATGTCGATGAGATGGTCGCAGCATTTGATGACGTCGAGGTTGTGTTCGATGATGAGAACGGTGTTCCCCTTTTCAACGAGACGCTGGAGAACTTCGAGAAGGCGTCGGACGTCGTCGAAGTGGAGACCGGTTGTTGGTTCGTCTAAGACATAAAGTGTTCGTCCGGTCGAACGTCGTGAAAGTTCTGTTGCGAGTTTGATACGTTGCGCTTCACCACCAGAAAGTGTGGTAGCAGACTGACCAAGATGAAGATAGCCAAGGCCAACATCGAAGAGCGTCTGCATCTTCGTTTTGATAGAAGGAATGGCCTGGAAAAAGTCGAGCGCCTCTTCTGAGGTCATATCGAGGACATCGGCGATATTCTTGCCGCGGTAACGAATTTCGAGAGCTTCACTGTTGTAACGTCGGCCCTTACACTCTTCACACGGAACATAAACGTCTGGAAGGAAGTGCATTTCGATTTTCTTGATACCATCACCCGCGCAGGCCTCACATCGGCCACCTTTTACGTTGAATGAGAAGCGGCCTGACTTGTAACCACGGAGGCGCGCCTCTGAAGTTTGTGCAAAGATCTCACGAATGTCGGTGAAGACTCCCGTATAGGTTGCTGGATTTGAGCGCGGCGTACGGCCAATTGGTGACTGGTCGATATTAATAATCTTATCGATGTGTTGAATACCCTCGATTCGCTCGTGACGACCTGGCTGATCGTGTGATCCATACAGTTCCTGTGAAACTTTCTTCACGAGAATGTCGTTGATGAGTGTCGATTTACCACTACCCGAAACTCCTGTAACGCCGATGAGTGTTCCGAGTGGGAATTTTGCAGTGACTTTTTGGAGATTGTGTTCGTACGCACCAACGATAGTGAGAAAACTTCCATTTCCTTTACGTCGTGTTTTTGGCTGAGGGATCGACTCTTTTCCAGAGAGATATTTTCCAGTCAATGAGTTTGGATTTTCCATAACTTCTTTCGGAGTTCCTTGTGCGATGACACGACCGCCGTGTTTACCGGCGCCTGGTCCGATATCGAGAAGATAGTCTGCCTCGAGCATCATGTCGTTGTCGTGTTCGACGACGATCACGGTATTACCGAGATCTTTGAGCTGAACGAGTGTCTTGATAAGTTTCTCGTTGTCATTTTGGTGAAGTCCGATTGATGGCTCGTCTAAGACATAAACTACACCTGATAATCGTGAACCAATCTGTGTTGCGAGACGAATACGCTGCGCCTCACCACCTGAAAGCGTGTTGGCTGCGCGATTCAACGTAAGATATGAGAGACCAACGTCGGTCAAAAACTGAAGACGTGAGTTCACTTCCTGAAGAATCAATTTACTGATGTGTTTTTCTGAGTCGGAGAGCTTGAGTTCGGCGAAGAATGCCTTTGCTTTTGCGACGGAGAACTCTGTTGCATCGATAATCGACATCTCACCAACCTTTACGGCGAGAACTTCTGGACGAAGTCTCTTTCCGTGACATGAAGGACAGTCGAGAATACGCATGAATGTTTCAATCTTCTTTCGAACATAGTCTGAGTCGGTTTCGAGGTAACGTCGTTCGAGATTTGGAATAACGCCTTCGAATGTCGTGACGTACTCGCCACGGAATCCTGGTGCTGGGCCCCCGCCCATACCACTCTCATCTTCTTCATCCTGTTGCTGTTGAGCGGATTTGTCGCCACCGAGATTGACGGTGTATTTCTTGTCACCTGTTCCGTACATGACAGTGTGGATCACCTCTTTGCTCAAATTTTTGACTGGCATATTCATCGAAAACTTGCCAGCTTTTGCGACGGCTTCGAGAATTCTGTTATACCAAGATAAGTGTGATGTTGTTGCGCTCCATGGCATGATTGCGCCTTCTGCAAGCGTCAAATCCTTGTTCGGTAAAACAAGTGTCGGATCGATTTCGAGTTTGGTTCCGAGACCATGACAGGTTGGACATGCGCCGTGCGGAGAGTTGAATGAGAAGAATCGTGGAGAAATTTCTGGAATAGAAATATTGCAATGTGGGCAGGCAAAACGTTCGGAAAAAACGTTTTCTTCTTTGGTCTCGTTGTCCAAGACGATCATGAGACCTTCGCCGTGTTTGAGTGCGATTTCAATAGAGTCCGCGAGACGTGATCGATCTGGATTGGCCACTTCGATCTCTTCACCGGATTTGAGTTTTTCGGTGCGCTTACCGAAGTCTTTGATGACGAGACGATCGATAACAATGTCGATTGAGTGTTTTTTGCTCTCGTCGAGCTCGGGAATTTCGAGGATGTTATAGACTTCGCCATCGAGTCGCACACGGACAAATCCATCTTTTTTAATTTTTTCGAATGCTTTTTCGTGGCGTCCTTTTCGATCACGAATGACTGGAGAGAGAATGAGAATTCTCTTTCCTTCTGGCATTGATGTAACTGCCTCGACGATCTGACTTGTCGACTGACGGGCGATCTCTTTGCCACATTCCGGACAGTGTGGATGACCAACTTTTGCGAAGAGCAAACGAAGATAATCATAAATTTCCGTCACCGTTCCGACGGTTGATCGTGGATTTCGAGGTGCTGTTTTTTGGTCAATAGAAATTGCTGGACTTAAGCCTTCAATCGAGTCGACATCTGGCTTCTCCATGAGCTGAAGAAACTGACGTGCATAGGTTGAAAGCGACTCTACATAGCGACGCTGACCTTCTGCGTAGATCGTATCAAACGCGAGAGATGACTTACCGCTACCGGAAAGACCGGTAATAACCGTCAACTGATTTCGAGGAATCTCGACATTAATGTTCTTGAGATTGTGGAGACGAGCCCCTTTTACAACAATTTTATCGTTTAGCATGGTACTCGAGACGGTAGCATGAAAAAGCCAAACATTCAAGCATCTAAGTGTTTATGTGGTGGTGACGATATTACTTCTCGCTTGTTTCGGTCTTTCTAAGCTGCTTCTGTTGCTGCAGCCAAACTTTGTTCTTCTTTTGTTGTGAGACGTCCATATTTCTTATGATTTTCTTTCTTTTCGAAGAGATAGCTCAAATATATATATCCAATAAGTAGGTATGGAAAGAGCAAGAAGGTCCAGTTCATCTCGAGGAAGATATTGAAGATAGCATGAAGACCTGCTGCAATGAGAAAACCTTGGGCGAGGTTTTGTACTGAGAAAATGAGGTCGTCATCAACACCAAACATACGCTCCATCATCTTTGGCCAAAGAATCTTTTTTTCTTGTTTAAGGATTGGTGTGGCGAAGTGTGAAATTCCATAATAGTATCCGAGAATTCCTGAGAAAAGTACGTGCGCAAATGTTGAAAAAATCGTTCGGAATACAAATGGAACAAAAAGATCGTGCGCACCTTGTGTCACCCAGATATTATGGAAATACATAATATTTTCCGTGAAAGAAAATCCAAGTGCACAAAGAATCGATAGCTCAATAACGTCATCTATATCACGAAAATCGTCGCTTCCCATTGCGCGAACTGCAACATGCTTCATAAGCTCTTCAATGATACCGACGAGAGAAAAGGTGAAAATAACATTGAGCGGAATACTCACAATATTTTCAATACCAATCACGTTCGTTGCGAATGATTGCGTGTAACGAAAAGCGTTAATCCAAGGAAAAAATTGCCAGAGATATTTGTAAAAAAGAATCGGAAAGACAGCGGTTGATCCAAGAAAAAATGCGTAGAAAATAATGCTGCGCTTGTACGGGTTTTTGAGGTAAAAAATGTAGCCCCAAATCGCTGCCGGAACGACGGCAAGAATGATTGATCCGATAATTTGGAATGCGGGTGCGTTCATGAAGGTTTGTGTGCTTTGTGTTTGTGGTTTTTGGGGAACGGGCGGCCTCATCCTGCGGATGAGTAAGGTTCGACTCTTTCATTTTATTATACCATAAATTGGCATTGTGGGCAATGTATGAGGGCGGGATTGGCGAGCTATTCCAACATTTCTCCAATCTGCCCTTGATGGATTTTTCTCACAGTGGAAGCTGACCTTAGCTTTGGCGAGGTCGTGAGAATAGATGGAAGCGGGTTTCCTTCTGGGATTGTGATAATGACCTGGGTATTTTTAGCTTCGGGAATGAGATCGAAAAGGTCGTTTTTGCGGCCGGAGTCGAGTTCGGAGAAAATATCGTCGAGAAGGATCAGTGGCGTTTCTCCGGTTTTTTGATGGATCCAGGCGATTTCGGCTTGCTTAAGCGCCATGAGTGCAGAGCGGAGCTCACCTCTGGAGGCGGTGAGTTCGACTGGCTGGAGAGTTTTGGTGGCCTGGTTGATGATTCGGACTTTGAGGTCGTCGCGGTGTGGGCCGACAGAGGTGTGGCCCGAGCGAGTATCGCGAGGGCGAGATTGATTGAGATTTGAAAGAAGCAGGTCATATAAAGACTTTTGGGAGAAATCTTCTGGAAACGGTGTCAAATTTGAAGCTAAATCCCTGCCCGGGCAGAAAATGGAATTAGGAAATACGGAGCTTTCATAGTCAACTTCATACGCCGACCCACCTTCTCGAAGCTGTTTTTGTAAAAATTCAACGAGCTCAAGTCGACTAGTCAACAAAGCTGCGCCAGCTTCAGCGAGTTGTTCGTCCCAGAGGTCGAGGGCGTACGCCGGAGAGGCACCCAGCTTCACCTGAAGCAGAAGTGCGTTGCGCTGAGTTAACAGCTTTTGATAAAGCTGAAGGGCTTTTATGTACCCAGGAACGGTTTGAATGAGAATATTATTGAGATAACGACGACGGAGAGCTGGCTCCCCTGTCAGCATTTGGAGGTCTTCTGGCCTGAACAAAACTACCTTTACATTGCCAATAAATTTCGGAGCCGAAATTTTCACACCATTTTTCTTGAGAACGCGCTGGTGGGCTGGCTCAGTAATTTCACAAAGTTCGAGTGAGAGATTTTCCTCATCTGAGGCTGTTCCCTTGAGATGAATTCGATAATAGTCCTTTTCAAATTGCCGCAAAAAATCACGATCACTCATGCGGAAGGACTTCGTGAGCGCCATGAGATACAGTGCCTCGAGAAAGTTTGTCTTCCCCTGGGCATTATCGCCATTCAGTACCAGAATTGGCTCATCTGGAAAGACGAAGTCGAGCCGCTCGTAGTTGCGAAAATGTTCGAGATGGAGAGAAGAGAGTTTCATGGGAATTTTATGGACATGTCGAGCATAGCAAAATACGGTTTGTTTTAGAAAAAGAAAACGCTAGAATGTGATGGCTGCCGCAAAGGTATGCACGTTTTGATTTTTAAACCTCTGAATTATGCCTCCACGATCACAAAAACCAGAAGCAACAGATCCACTTTATGGCATGCGACACTCGTGCGCTCATATGCTCGCACAGGCGGTGCTACAAGTTTTCCCTGATGCGAAGCTTGGCGTTGGCCCTGTTATCGACAATGGATTTTATTACGACTTTCAGTTGTCACGTGCGCTTACACCAGAAGATGTGAAAGATCTTCAGAAGCGAATGGAGCACATTGGAAAACAAAATCAGACATTTGTTCGACAAGAAAAAACGATGGCAGAAGCAAAAGAATTTCTCAAGGCGATGCCAAGCGGAGAACAGGTTTTTAAAATTGAGCTCGTAAACGATTTTGCAGAACAAGGCTCTACTACCGTTACTTTTTATGAGAACGTCGATCAGAAAAATGAGGTGAAATTTGTCGATCTCTGCCGTGGAAATCATACAGAGACAACTGGAAAAGTTGGGGCGTTCCAACTCACAACCGTTGCGTCTGCTTATTGGAAGGGTGACAGCGCAAATCCATCGATGCAGCGAATTTATGGTGTCTGTTTTGCAACACCAGAAGAGCTCAAGGATTACATGATGAAGATTGAAGAGGCGAAGAAGCGTGATCATAAAGTCCTTGGAAAGCAGCTCGGGCTGTTTGCGTTTTCACCGCTTGTTGGTGCGGGATTACCACTCTTTCTTCCAAAAGGTGCACGACTCAAGCGAACACTTGAAGACTTCATTACGAACGAAAAAGAAAAGCGTGGATATTCGTTTGTGAACATTCCGCACATCGCAAAAGATGCGCTCTATGTCACCAGCGGACACCTCGGAAAGTATGACGCGATGATGCCGGTTATGGAAGTTGAAGATGGTGGAGATAAGCTCGTTATGAAGGCGATGAACTGCCCACATCACTTTGAATTATTCAAGGCGGAACCACACTCATACCGAGATTTACCTTTGCGATTTGCAGAAAATACAACCGTTTATCGAAATGAAAAAAGTGGTGAGGTGAATGGACTCTTCCGAGTTCGTGCCGTGACGCAAGATGATACGCATCACTTCGTACGACATGACCAGATCGGTTCTGAAATGGATATGATTCTCGGACTTACCAAAGTTGTATATGAAAAATTTGGATTCAAAAATTTCCGTGCACGTGTGAGTGTTCGTGATCCAGCTAAACCAGAAAAATATTTCGGTGATGATGCTCTCTGGGATCTCGCAGAAAAAAATCTCGTTGAAGGCGTACAACGATGGGGTGCAGAATATTTCATCGGAGAGGGAGAAGCCGCATTCTACGGACCAAAAATCGACCTCATGGTTGAGGATGCACTTGGACGTGAGTGGCAACTTACCACCGTTCAGCTCGACTTCACGCAGCCAGAAAACTTTGATCTCACGTACACTGGTGAAGATGGCAAGCCGCATCGACCTGCTGTCCTCCACGCTGCGATTCTTGGATCATACGAACGATTTATGGGAATTGTTATCGAGCATTTCGGCGGAGCGTTTCCTGCATGGCTCGCGCCAGTTCAGGTACGCATTCTTCCAGTCAGCGATCAGTTCCTTCCATATGCGACTGAGGTTTTTGAAAAACTTCGCAGTGAGGGCGTTCGCGTCGAAATGGACTCTGCTTCTGACACTCTTGGTAAAAAAATCCGAAATGCTGAGCATATGCGTATGCCGTATATGATCGTCATTGGCGAAAAAGAAACTACCGACAAGACGGTTGCCGTCCGCGACTACGCTACCAAAAAACAGGAAACCATGTCGGTTGATGATCTTTTGAAGCTGATTCGAGCATAACTCACCTCTAAACTAGGTTGACTTATCTTTATTATTTGTTGTACCATCCAATCTTAGCTTTATACTAAGCTGTTACATCTGCTCTGATTTTTATGACCCAAGTGCTCCAAGATTCAGAATTGTCGCTTTTCCGCCTTGCTGCCTCGGCCAAATCGGGCCCTTCTCGCAATGTTCGTGCCCAAACGATCGTTGATGAGGCAAATATGGTTGCCATGGCCTCTGAAGCTCCCGTAAAGGCTATTGTGAGTGGTATCGCTCGAGATGCTTATCTACGATTTCAACTTCTTCCTGATGAATTCATTGATATTTTCAATGTACCGCCGACCGAAGATGCTTCAAAAACTGACCATAGACCAGATGGAAAGTCTGCTCCAAAAAATGTCGACCAACTTGCGGAAATTTTGGTTACAGAATTCATTCACTCTCTTCGGGTGCAGAAACAAGAAGCTGCAAGAAATGGAAAAACTTCCCAAAATCCAGTATCGCCAAGTTCTTCCGACCTTCGAGATGTTTTCTTATTCCGAGCAGAACTTATTACCTTTATTAAAGGATATCATCAGACAAAACATACCCTTCATGACTTTCTTGTAATTCAGCGTCAACTCTACCCTCATGTTGATATTCATCTGATCTTTCAGGACCCTGAAATTAACACTCTGCTCATTCAACAGATTTCTCGATCAAGTCTTCCGGAAATTAAATCTACCTATGTTTCAATGTACCGCGAAGATCCTAGTCACTTCATTGCTCAATATCTCAATAGACGCGTTTTAGCTCCACTCTCAAACGCAGAAGTTACAATAAAAACTCTTGATCGTGTTACGGGGAATATCGATCGACTTCTTCAGTACCTTGTAGAGCAAGGATATCAACTCGAAGATCTCTACATGCTGATCTATAAAGAGTTTACGGTCTGGAGACACATTACTACTCAGAGTAAAAATACTCGAAGTAAGGTTGAACAGCTTCACCCAGCTCTTCTCGCAGAGCCAAATGAAGAACAGGATGCCGGTATGCTCGATCCCCGTTTTAATTTTGATGCGTTTTTCAATAAACATTTCAGACCCGCCATCATTAAGGCGCGCAGCAAAGAACTTCCAAAAAAACCTCGACATATCGATCTTCAGGTCAAAGGATGGGATCTTCTTCTTGCCCCACCTCATGCTATGGATCCGTTTAGGGAAATGGCCGATCTCGCCATCGCGACAGATCCAACAGTCTTTTCAACAAAACTTCGAAGATTTTTCGGTTATCCTCTCGATCCTGGCAAACTGAGCGATGAAAAGATGGACGAGATTCTTTCGCGACAGCTCAAAATTGCGTCGACTGATCAGATTAAAAGTACTCTTGAAGAAGGCCTTCGGCTTCATCCAAAAGAAGGCTCTATTCACAAAGATTTCGCTTTCTGTACGCCAATTATAGAGTGCAATGACATTCGAAGCTTGACGATATGGTTCGCCTACCCTGATCGCTTTATCAAGGCTTTTCCCGAATTCGGACATATTCGTCCTGAGGTTATTTCGCTTCAGGCTCGACGTATGATTGAACACCTTCTTCTCTATCGAGGCTCTGTATTTTCAAGTGAGTTTAAAGATCGAAAAAAGAAACGTGATCGAATTGAAGGTCATCTCAAAGAGGCGCTATCGATTCAGGTTATTGAGAAATTTACTCAGCACTATCGCGTCTTGGTTCAGGTTGATCCAGATACTCATGAACCAATTCTTTCCGAAGATTCTTCAAACTATTACGACGTCCTCATTCCAGGCACTCCAGAGTGGAATGCATGTACTAAAGGTAAACGAGCTAATCATGAATTTTTTGTCGAAAAAGATGGTCTTACATTTAAAGCTCTCCCTGTAGAAAAGCGAAAGTTCATCGCAACGCGTATTGCCGTTCCTCAGCCACATGGGGCTCCTCGAGAGATGGATGTGTTGTTTTATTCTGACGATGACAATCTTCTCGATATCAAGTCTGTTAAATCATTCCTTTTGAGCTTGATTCGTGGAAAACTTCCGACCGATCTTGTTCGATGTATGATGGTCTTCCCTCCAGATACCAATGAAGACGATAAGCAGATTCTTCTCGACTTCCTGTATGACTACGCTTCTCATGTGGTCAAACTCGAACACCACAAAGAGTCCCGACAAATTGGCAAGCAGGCCCGCACAAGCCGATCAAATGGATCTGCATCTTTCTCTGATGATCGCCTCGCTTCATTCTCAGGTTATGCGGTTTTCTTGGAGCAACTACCTGATGATGAAAAGGCAACGCTCAGCGAAGAAGACATTGATGCCCTTCTGCATGGACGATATGGTTTTGAAATTCAGGTTATGGATATAAACAGCGTTTGCATTACTGCCAGCCATTTCACCATTTCTTCTCATAATACTGCTTACGCTCCAGAGCGAGCTTTCAATGTTGTTACGAAGAAGTACGTTCCGCCTGTTGTTATGGGTTCGAAGTATGCCAACTATGCACTCTCTGGATTCCGCGGGAAGAAACATGACAAGGAGGAGTAGAATACGAGCGGGGTATGGGTCTAACAGGATACAATCCTAAGGGATATAAGCTCAATCTGGCATACATTCCATAATTGTAAAGTGCCCAACAGGGCAAAAAAGGCTACGCTCGAGATAGAAAGTGAAATTTTTACCCTTGCTTTTTTTCCGTATGCTTCTTAGAATCTTCCGGAGTTAAATTTCAGTAATTTACATAATATATGTCAAAAGTTCTTGAGTCGACAGGTCATGTAATCCAGATCATTGGTCCGGTTGTTGACTGTCATTTTGAAGGCGAGCTTCCTTCTATTTACGAAGCGCTCGAAATTCAGCATGGCGATAAAACACTTGTCCTTGAGGTTCAGTCACATATTGGATCAAGTGGAGTTCGAGCTGTTGCCATGGGTACAACCGATGGTCTTCAGAGAAATACACCTGTAAAGCGAACTGGCGAGACAATCACGGTACCAGTTGGACGAGAGATGCTTGGACGTATGGTTGATGTTCTCGGACATCCAATCGATGGAAAATCAAAAATCACTGCAAAGAAATCATATTCAATTCACCGACCAGCTCCGAAGTTCGTCGATCAGTCAACAAAGACAGAGATCTTCGAAACAGGTATCAAGGTTATCGACCTCATTTGTCCATTCATGAAGGGTGGAAAGGTTGGTCTCTTCGGTGGTGCTGGAGTTGGAAAGACAGTTATCGTTACTGAGCTCATCCATAATATTGCAACTGCTCACGGTGGTTTCTCTGTTTTCGCTGGTGTTGGAGAACGAACTCGTGAAGGTAACGACCTCTACCATGAAATGGCTGACTCTGGAGTTTTGGACAAGACATGTCTCGTGTTCGGTCAGATGAATGAGCCACCTGGAGTTCGTCTCCGAGTTGCTCTTACTGGAGTTACGATTGCTGAGTACTTCCGTGATGAAGAAAACCAGGACGTGTTGTTCTTCGTTGATAACGTCTTCCGTTTCTCACAGGCAGGTTCTGAGCTTTCAGCACTTCTCGGACGTATTCCATCAGCTGTAGGTTACCAGCCAACACTCGCAAATGAGATGGGTGCTCTCCAGGAACGAATTACAACAACAGACAAGGGTTCTATTACATCAGTTCAGGCCGTTTACGTTCCTGCTGATGATCTTACTGATCCAGCTCCTGCAACAACATTCGCTCACTTGGACTCAAAAGTGGTTCTCGCTCGACGTCTTTCTGAGCTTGGTATCTACCCAGCGGTTGATCCTCTCGATTCATCATCAAACCTTCTCGATCCAAAGATCATCGGAGACGAGCACTATGCTGTCGCCCTCGGTGTTCAAAAAGTTCTTCAGCGTTATAACGACCTCCAGGATATTATTAACATTCTTGGTATGGAAGAACTTTCAGAAGAAGATAAGCTCGCCGTTAGCCGAGCTCGAAAGGTTCAGAAGTTCCTTTCACAGCCGTTCTTCGTTGCTGAAACATTCACCGGTATCCCTGGTCAGTACGTTCCATTGAAAGAAACCATCCGTGGATTCAAGGAAATTCTCGAAGGTAAACATGATGACAAACAGGAAAATGCATTCTATATGAAGGGTGGTATCGACGACGTGAAGAATGTGTAATTATTTTTGAAAACTTTTAGAAACATTTCTCAATGAAAATTCCTTTCTACCTCATCACACCGGAAAAAATCGTCTACCAAGAAGAAGTTGATTCAATCACTCTTCCAACGGTTGATGGTGAAATTACGGTTTTACCGCACCATATTCCGCTTATTACTGCACTTGCTCCGGGCGTTATCACGCTCAAAAATGGAACTGAAGTTCACTTCGTTTCTGTTATGGACGGTGTCGTAAAGGTTGATAAGATGGGTCTCACGGTTCTCTCAGCTAGCGCAGATCGTGCTACAGAACTCGTGATGGAACAAGTTGAAAAAGCCCTCGAAGATGC